>JAAZFK010000196.1 GCA_012511735.1 Clostridiaceae bacterium
GCCGCGGTCGCCAGCATGGCCGCCCGGCTCGGTCTGAAATGTATCGTGATCCAGGAATGCTATGACAGCGACATCCAGGGGCAACCGGAAATCCTGGAAAAGCAGCGCAAGTGTGAAGCACTGGGCGCTGAAGTCATTCAGATGACGGTGGGGCCTGAGCTGTTTTATTACGCGCTCAAGCTTCTGGAGGAGACGGGCTTTTATAACGCTTCCCTCTATTCACCTTCAGCCATCGCCGGGGTCGAAACCCTGGGTCTTGAGATCGCCCGTCAATGCCGGGAAGACTATGACCTGATTCCCGACGTGGTGATCGCCACCCATGCGGGGGGCGGCAATCTGACCGGCACCGCACGTGGCTTGATCAAAGCAGGATTGAAAGACACCAAGGTCTACGCGGCCAGTGTCGACTTGTCCGGTCTTTCCATGGCTTCCGACCGGGATTTCAACCGCAAATCCTTTACCACCGGGCACACGGGCTTCGGCATCCCCTTCGCCAGCCTGCCCGACCGTTCAGACGTTCCCCGCAACGCGGCCCGGGCGCTCCGTTACATTGACCGTTACCTGCTGGTCAAGCAGGGTGAGGTCTTTTATACGACCGAAATGCTGGCTTCCCTGGAGGGGATTGAGCGCGGCCCCGCGGGCAATACCTCCCTTGCGGCGGCCTTTGCCCTGGCCCGCCAGCTCCCTGACCATCAGACCATCGTGGTCCAGGAGACCGAGTACACGGGTGCAGGCAAACACCCCATGCCTCAGTTAACCTTCGCCAGGCAAAATGGCATTGAGGTGCGCTTCGGCGATCCCGATGAAGAGGTACCCGGCCGGTCCATCGTTCTTCCCTCCCATCCGTCCATGATCCGTCTGCGCGACTATGATATGGAACGCCTGCGCCTGTCGGCGCTGCGCCGGATGTCCGGAGAGGATGCCCCCCGGTCAGCTGAGGCCATCGCATACATGGCTGCAGAGATCAATCTCGGCCGCGAGGAAACAGAAGCCTTGCTCCGCAAGCTGTGATGGCAGGGAGCTGAAAGAGGAGGAGTTTTGTGACAGATCGCTCATTTGAAGAAAGACGCAAGCATCTGGCGGAACTTTCCGACCAGGCGCTTTACGATTACTTTTGGCAGCTGGCGGATCAGATAGTCGATCCGTTGGTTGAGGCAGGAAAGATCTATACGACACCGGCCATCGAACGCAGTGTACTGCTCCGGATGGGTTTCTCCAGCCTGGAGGCCCAGGCCATTGTCGGAGGGGTGAAGGAACTCGGCCTTATGCCTCATGGCGCGGGCCATCTGGTCTGGCGCCTGTCGCAACGCCTGGGTCTGGGCATCCGGGAGACAGGTTTGGCGCTGGCAGAAGGCCGGCACTGGGAGGAAGCCGCCTCTCTTTTCGGGGAGGTGACGCCATGAAGAAGAGACAGGAAATCCGGCTTCAACCGGATCAACGGTTGGATATCCGCCAGATCCTGGACGGCCTGGAAGATTATCGGTCACCCAGGCGGCCCTGGCACTGGCGCGAGGAACGGGATCAGCCCAGGCAAGTGGGTGACTTCACTTACTATGAAAGCTCCAAGCCCCTGGAACGATCTGTTCCGCTTCCGGGCAGCCGGGGCTTTGGTTACATTGACCCCCAGCCTGACTGTGTGATTACATCGGAGATCGCCTCGGGGCGCTTTGAGGATGATGTCCGCCGCATGCGGATGGCCGCCTGGAATGGCGCGGATCACATCATGGTTATCCGAACCACCGGCCAGTCCCATATTGATTCCCTGATCGAGGGAACCACCCAGGGGATCGGGGGAATCCCCATCACCCGCAAGCAGTGCCGGGCCAGCCGGCGGGCGCTGGACCTGATTGAGGAGGAGGTGGGCCGGCCCATCAACTTCCATTCCTATGTCTCGGGTGTAGCCGGCCCCGATATCGCCGTCATGTTCGTGGAGGAAGGGGTGTCAGGTGTTCATCAGGATCCTCAGTACAACGTACTCTATCGCAACATCAATATGCTCCGGTCCTTCGTCGACGCCTGCGAAAGTAAAGCCATCATCGCTTATGGCGGCCAGCTGCAGATCGATGGGGCCCACAACGCCAACGCGACGGCCATGGAGGCCTGGAAGGTCATGCCGGAATTGATGGTTCAACACGCCATCAACACCGCCTTCTCAGTCAGGTGCGGGGTCAAACCGGAGAACATCGCCCTGTCAAGCGTGCCTCCGACAGCACCTCCCGCGCCTTGCATGCGGCTGGATCTGCCCTATGCCGTGGCGCTCCGCGACTTGTTTAAAGATTACAAGATCCGGGCTCAGCAAAATACCAAGTACATGGAATCAGAGACACGGGAAGCCACCGTGACCCACGCGCTCAACATGGTCATCTCACGGTTGACATCGGCCGATGTCCAGTCGACCATCACTCCGGACGAAGGTCGCAATGTTCCCTGGCACTATTTCAATATCAACGCAGTTAATACGGCCCGCCAGACCCTGACCGGCCTGGACGGCATCCGCAGGATGGTGGAGATCAACCGTGACGGACCCCTGGGTGAGCGTGTGCGGGAACTGAAGGAACGCGCCATCCTCTTTATGGAAGAAATCATTGAGACGGGCGGCTATTACAGCGCCGTCGAAGGCGGTTTTTTCGTGGACAGTGCCGAGTACCCCGACCGCAAGGGCGACGGGATCGCGCGTGAGCTGGACGGTGGGATCGGCAATGATACGCTTTACCGCCGGGCCGATGATTATTTCGCGCCCGTCTCTGTCCACTTTGGCAATAACCATATCCCGGCCCAGTTCACCAGTGCCAGTCAGGCCATTGGGGGTGACACTTTCGAAGATCCGTCCAAGATTCAGTTTATCGATGAACTGGATGACTACGACAATGTCGATGTCCGGATTGCGGAAAAGCAAAAATACTACGACAACACCAACCTGATCAGGCCGGAGGTTGA
>JAAZFK010000197.1 GCA_012511735.1 Clostridiaceae bacterium
ACCGCCGCCCTGGACGGGCTGGGCATGGGCATCGGCTTTACCCTGGCGCTTTTCGCCATCGGCGGCTTGCGCGAAATCCTCGGAGCGGGCACCTTCTTTGGAGTCCAGATGCCCTGGATCCAGGACGGGGGCTTGCAACCCATGGCCATCTTCACCCTGCCGGCGGGAGGCTTCGCGCTTTATGGCATCATCGTCGCCATCACGGAGAAGCTGAACAAGCGCTATTACTCCCAGAGGCCCCAGAAGACCATGACCCGCGACCGCTATCCCGGCAGCATCAGTGAGCGCACGGATGTCGTCTATGACGAAACAGAGGACCTGGACGGGCCACCCCGCCGCTCCAAGACTCCGGCCCTGGACGCGGTTCCGCCCACGGTCAAAGAACCCGGCGCTTTCGCGAAAAAAGACCCCTCCCCTGAGAAAAAGGTTGAAAGCGAGGACGACTAATGAAAGAATTCTTACTCATTTTATTCAGCGTGATCCTGATCGATAACCTGGTCCTCTCGCGCTTCCTGGGTGTTTGTTCCTTCCTGGGGCTGACCAAGAGCGTCAAGAACGCCATGGGCATGAGCGTGGCCGTCATCTTCGTCATGCTGGTCGCGACCGCCGTGACCTATCCCATCTATTGGGATCTTCTGGAACCGGTCGGACTCGGTTATCTCCAGACGGTAGTCTTTATTCTGGTCATCGCCTCGGTGGTTCAGGTCCTGGAAGCTGTCATCCGCAAAGCCTTCCCGCCACTCTACCGGGCCATGGGAATTTTCCTGCCCTTGATCACGACCAACTGCGCCATCCTGGGTGTCATGCTGATCAATATCCAGGAAACCTACGGTTTTGTCGCTGCCATGATGTCCTCGCTGGGCGCCGGGGTCGGCTACATGCTGGCCATGTTCCTTTTCGCGGGCGTCAGGGAAAAGATGGAAAAAGCCGATATTCCGGCCTTCATGGTAGGCCTTCCTTCCACGCTGATGGCAGCCGCCATCGTCTCTGTCTCCTTTATGGGATTCAAAGGCGTGATTGAGAACCTGTTCGGGTAAGCCGGCATGATCGGAGGAATTTTGATGATCTTATCACTCTTAACCAACCCAATCCTATTGCCGGCCTTGATCGGAGCGGGAGTTTCTCTTGCCGCCGGCATCGTTATCTTACTGGTCTTCCGCTTTTTCCGGGTTGACACCAACCCCATGTTGAAGCGGATTGAGGATGTGCTTCCGGGGATCAACTGCGGTGGCTGCGGCTACAGTGGCTGTGCTGCCTACGCTACGGCCCTGGCTGATGGCTCCGAGCCCCTGACCACACTTTGCACCGCCGGTGGGCAGGATACGGCCACGGCGGTCGCGAAGGTCATGGGACTTGAAGCGGGAGTCGTCATCCCCACCGTTGCCAACGTCTTCTGCCAGGGAACCGGCAGACATACCCACAAGCGCTACGACTACACCGGGCCCAAGCACTGTGCTGAAGCGGCGGGACTCTTCTCGGGACCCAACTCCTGTACCTTCGGCTGCCTGGGCTTTGGCGACTGCGT
>JAAZFK010000198.1 GCA_012511735.1 Clostridiaceae bacterium
CGTCTTTCAAGACATGAAGGTCATCAAAATACTTGTTGATATTTCTAAACTGCAGTTGCATAGACGCTTTCCCCGGTCTCAATACTTTTGACCTTTCAAATCCAATTCAGTGTAGCAGAGCCCTTGACAGACGAAAAGTTTTTCAATTCATCTTAAAAATGATAAGCACAGTTGGAGAAAAGAATTATACGCCGAGGTCTTATAATGGAAAAGCGCAACGAAAAATCATTTACTGCGTCTATAGAGGTGAGGGGATTGATAGATCCGGCTGAAGAGGAGAATATTTAGCATGGATGACAGCAAGATCAATGATCTGTACTGGGCACGCTCCGAGCAAGCCATCGTTGAAACTGAGAATAAGTATTCAGGCTATTGTTACGCGATTTCGTTCAATATTCTCAATAACCGTGAGGACGCGGAAGAATGTGTGAACGATACCTACATGCGTGCCTGGAACTCCATTCCTCCCCATCGGCCTGAGCGACTGTCAGCCTATTTGGCCAAAATTTGCCGCAATCTCTCCATCGATAAATATAGACACTATAAAGCGGAAAAACGTGGCGCCGGCCAAACCCAGCTTGCCCTGTCAGAATTGGAAGGTTGCCTGCCGTCCTCCGAAGATGTGACAAAGACAGCAGAAGAGGAAATCGACGAAAATGCTCTGATAGAAGCGGTCAATTCTTTTCTCGAAACCTTGGCAACCGAAAACCGCAAGGTCTTCATGAGGCGATACTGGTTTGTGAATTCCATTCAGGAAATCGCTCAACTATACGAAATCAGCGAAAGCAAAGTTAAATCCATTTTATTTCGAGCTCGGAAAAAATTGAAGCGACATCTTGAGGAGGGGGGTATTGAACTATGAAAAAAGAAGAATTACTTTTTGCTGTTCTGGGCAAAGTTAAAGACGACTACATTGTAGAAGCTTCTCCTGAACCGGAAAAGAGGGAATGGGTCAGCAGATTGAAATGGCTCCCGTTTGCTGCTGCTTTCGTCTTATTGTTTGTTTTGATGGTGAAGTTTCTCCCATCGAAGACGACGCCCGAATTGTTGGATTTGCCCCTCCTTACGATTTCATCGGAAAACGCCATGGGATTTGAAGCCTATCTGGCTTACGAAGCTGGCGAGTTGGAAAATGGCAACCCGTGGAGCAGAGGCGCCTCTATATCAACAATGCCGGTTTTTAAGAATCAGGCACGGGCTAACAGCGCAGGTGTACCGCTTAGTGGGCTCAGTGTGGAGGCCATGCAGGCACAAGTGGAACGGATGGCATCAAACCTGGATCTTGTCCCGGATAAAAGTTACGTGGAATATCTGGATGATTGGCAGACGGATGCAGCGGGGCTAGGCAGTGCGCCGGCCATCAGGGCGGTCGCCGAGTGTGAGGGCGTGACCATTGAAGTTGAGGCCGACGGGCTCCTCACCTTGTGGATGGATGAACCAGTTGCATTACCCCAAGCCTATGTGTTCACAGGCTCCAGCAGCAGGGAAGAGGCCGACGCCGCCCTTGATTACTTGATCATGGAATATGCCGGCCTCTTCGACATGGACTTCCCTTCCAAAGATCTTTTTTCTGACTATGATATTAATGGTGAACGTCATCTTGCCTATAGAATTTTCCAAGATCACGGCGATCTGGAGGATCGAATTGTAGCTTATTCTTTCAAGCCTTGTGAATTTTACCCGGACGAAAATGGAGACTTATGGATCATACGTAAATATTCCCATGATCTCTCGGCGAGCTTGGGAGCTTACCCCATCATCACAGAAGAGCAGGCTGAAGACATGCTCCTGGAAGGACACTATCTAACGACTGTGGCGGAAGGATTGCCGGATGATCCACATGTGGCCAAGTTTGAGCTTGTCTACAGGACGGGTCGACTTGAAGAGTTCTTCATGCCCTACTATCGCTTCCTGCTGGAGTTGCCCGATATGAAAATGGAAAATGGGCTGAAGACCTACGGAGCCTTTTACGTGCCGGCGGTTGAGCAGCAGTATTTGACTGATATGCCCTTATGGGATGGTGGTTTTTAACCAGCTTGTCGCAGTTCACCAATTCTTGAATTCCCGGCTGTCGATGAAGGCAAGCAATTGCTGACAGACCGAATCACGGGGCCGCAAAGTGACGTCCCGTTTATC
>JAAZFK010000199.1 GCA_012511735.1 Clostridiaceae bacterium
AAATGGATCCTTCTGTCGGTTCTTCCAGGAGATTGAGACAGCGCAAAAAGGTACTCTTTCCGCTGCCGGAAGGGCCGATGATGGCAACCTTCTCACCTTTCTGGATGGTGAGCGAGATGTCCTGGAGTACCTTAAGCTCGCCGAAATCTTTACGCAGCTTGATGACTTCGATCACTTTTTCGAAGGCTCCTTTCCATCAGACGGACCAGGCCTGTGATGATCATGACCAGAAGGATATAGATCAGGGCCATGACCAGATAAGGGACCATGAACTCGTAGTTATTGGTTCCGATGTAGTTGAAGGCCACATAAAGATCCAGAGCGCCCACGAAACTGACCACCGAAGTCTCCTTGATCAGGGCGATGAACTCATTGCCCAGGGTGGGCAGGATATTTTTCACCGCCTGGGGCACGATGATCTCGATCATGGTCTTCCGGTAGCTGAGTCCGAGCGCCCTGCCGGCTTCCATCTGACCCGTGTCGACCGACAGGAGACCGCTTCGCATGATCTCCGCTACATAAGCTCCGCTGTTCAGGCCGAACACCAGCACACAGACGCTGATAGGGGACAGATTGATTGCCATCATGGGCAGGATCACGTAATAAGTGACCAGCAGTTGCACCACAATGGGGGTCCCCCGGAAAAGAGCTACGTAGAAACGTGCCAGCCGGTCCAGGATTTTGGCCAGAATACTCTTCTTAGGGAAGACCTGGATGGCCGCGATCAGGGTTCCGACCAGGATGCCGATGGCCAGCCCTAAAATAGCGATGACCAATGTGTTCTTCAGCCCGGTCAACACCCGGCTGTATCCGCCTTGCTGGTAGAAGATCCGCCAGAACTTATCCAGTTTTGTTTGAAAATGCCCCATTTTAAAAAAGGCATCCCCGCCTGCGCTGAGGATGCCTCGTGTCCTTAATTCATTTCATTCATGGAGGAGACGATGAAAGTGGCCGGCGCCTCGTCAATAATCACGTAATGGATATTGCCATTTAACAGATCCTGCACTGCCAGAGATCCGGAATTGTAGCCAACGCAGGTTGCGTCGAAGCCGTCAAATTCCCAATCCTCGTCACCTTCTACATAGAATTGTGCCGTTGTTCCTGTCTGGACACCAACCTTGGTCTCCTTTGACAGAGCGTTCAGGATGGATTCCACTTCGCCGGATGTGTCACAGTCATCAAAGGTCTTGTCGTCCTCCTTGACGATCAGCATCTGGGACGCGTTATAGTAGGAATCCGAGAAGGTCACGAATTCCTTGCGGTTCTCATTTACGGTCAGACCCGCCATTGCGATATCCGCCTTGCCCTGACCCACCGACAAGCAGACAGCATCAAAGTCCATATTGCTGATGACCAGTTCCTTGCCCAGGTACTCGGCCAGCAGGGCAGCTACTTCCATGTCGATGCCAAGGTATTTGTCGCCTTCCATGTATTCAAAGGGTTCAAAAGCGGCGTTGGTCGCGACCACCAATTGATCTTTAGAGTCGTCAGGCTCAGCCGGCACCACTGCCTTGGGCTCTCCGCCCGCGAAGTAGCGCTCGTAGATCTCATCGAAAGTGCCGTCAGACTTGATCTTCGCGATCAGGGCATTCACCTGTTCTAAAAGTTCCGGTTGATTCTTATCCACTCCAAACGCGTACTCTTCCTCGGTCAGAGCTACCTCGATCAACTTGACTTTGTTCCCCGGACCTTTTTTGGCGCAAGCCAGCGTCGTCAGGCCAAGTGCCAGGAGAAGGCTTACCAGCAATAATTGTTTACAAAACTTCTTCATATTCATCCTCACAATCGAATAATATTTATACACTAAAGAAACATAAATATAAACTGTATCGA
>JAAZFK010000200.1 GCA_012511735.1 Clostridiaceae bacterium
CTCGTAGGTTTTCCTGTCAATCTCTTCCATGACTTCCGCCATGGGCAGGTGGATGAGTTCCATCCCCGAACGCTGGCGCAGAAGTTCTGCGTCAACGGGCCGGCTGATCAGCCAGTCTGATTCACCCGTCACTCCCAGACGCATCCCGCGAAGTCTGGTGCGTGTTTGCGCGACACGAATCAAGGTGCGGAGTCTTGTGGCGATTTCCTCGGGACTTCCGTGCAGAATTTCACCTTTTTTGCCCTGCTCGTTCAGATAAGAGAGAATTTCCATGGAAGCTGCCAGGGAATTGTGGGAGCGTGTTGTCAGGAGAATGTAGGGGCCCGGAACCGTTTGGCAGATCGATTTGACTACCTGCTCCGAGTCACCTGAGCCGATAAAGAAAAGATTGACATGCTGCCGTTAAAACAAGTCTTGATCCTCAGTAAAGGCAAGCGGTTCGCCGAGCGCCGTGGCAATCCCGTCCAGAAATGCGGCACAGGAGGCCACGAGATTGGGATCGCGGTTGTCGGCAGGAGCTTTTACCAGCCATACTGCTCTTGTCATTCATGGATCTCCATTTCTCTCGCTCTATTGACAGGAAAGACCTTCCTGCCCGGGAACAATAATTGAATCGATGTTCTTGCCTCTTAAGGACTGCCATGAAGCCTTGGAACAGGCGAAATAGTTGTCAATTGCGGCAAGCTCGACACCTCTGCGGATCTTGAGCGTTGTCGTCTTGACCATGTCCTGCAGACTGTAGAAATAGGAGCGGATCTCCTTGAAGGAGGGCAGGCCGCGGTTAATCTCCGCGATCACGGTCGCCAGCGCCTGGGACATCTCATCTTCTGTCGGGCCGCGCTGGAGCTCTTCACGCATTTTTTCCTGGTTGACAACGACCTTGGCCGTAATGACCACGTCGCCACTCGGTCCCTGATGGCCGAATACCAAGGCGTCCCTGACCATGCCGTGACGGTAGAGAAGTGCCTCGATTTCCTCGGGAAAGACTTTTTTGCCCGAAGAAAGGACGATCATGGACTTGCTTCGTCCCGTGATGACAATGCTCTTCTTCCTTGTGAAGCGTCCGATATCCGCCGTATGCAGCCATCCGTCCTGGTCAATCGCTTCTGCCGTCGCCTCGGGATCGTCCAGGTAGCCTTTCATGACAATGTCGGACCTGACCAGGATCTCCCCTTCGCCCTGTCCGCCGTTGGCAATGGCCACTTCCACGCCGGAAAGCGGTTGACCCACCGTCGCGAATTCGTTGACTTTGGTATTGCCGCCGCTCACAACAGGCGAGGCTTCGGTCAGGCCATAGCCTGCCAGCACCTCAATGCCGCTGGCTCTGAAAAACTTCAGGGTTTCCAGCTCGACAGGCGCCGCCCCGCAGATAATATACTGCAAACGGCCACCCAGCTTGTCCAGGACTTCTTTCATCAGCTTGCGCCGGATATCGATGCCCATTTTATAAAGCGCTGTGGCGATTTTCATGCCCAGCTTCAGTTTTTTGTCCTGGCCCGCCTTTGCCGCCTCACTGATTACGCGGCGGTAGACCGCGTCGAGAATGGCAGGTACCGCGACAATCAGGTGGACCTTGAATTCCTCCAGGTTCTTTCCGATGTAGCGCAAACCGTCAAACACGTGGATGGTTCCGCCGAAGGACAGGACGGTGAGGAAACCGCATGTGTTCTCAAATGCGTGGTGCAGCGGAAGAATTGACAGCGTGTAAAGCGGATCCGGGAAAGAGACGGAGCCCAGCAGGGCACGTAAATCGGCCACGATCGACTTGTCTGTCAGAATGGCAGCCTTTGAAGTCGCACTCCTCCCTGGTGTAAACAGAATGGCTCCGTCATCCGAGTTGTCATGCGGAACCATGAGTTGCGGCACCCCCCGTGCATCCGGCATTTGGCTGAGCAGATCATCCAGGACAAAAAGTTTGGAGTCCGCGGACTGATCCATTTCGATGGTATCCTGCACTGCCTGGGACACAACGCCGCGGTCCATGAC
>JAAZFK010000201.1 GCA_012511735.1 Clostridiaceae bacterium
GACTACCTGTTCGCGAAAGACAGTTCTGGATTGGCCTGCGCGCAGGCCAATCCAGAACAACAGCAGGTGGCTTGAAGGATAGAGGTACCGGAAGGTGAATTTACACCAACATTCTGGACTTGACTGAGGAACAGGGCCTTGGAAATTGAAAGAGAGGGCTGATTACTATGAGTTTTGAAAAAATTAATGTGAAAGACCTCGTCGCAGAAAAACGGAAAGATCCAAACTTTGACAAGGAATACAGAAAAGTTGAGCAAGAATATAAATTGATCGAACAAATAGTAAATGAAAGAAAGAGTAGAAATATAACCCAAAAGGAACTGGCTGCAATGACAGGTATTTCCCAGCAATCCATATCACGACTGGAACGGGAGAAGCATATTGTTACTGCTAATGTTAAATGACCGGGAGTAACCGAGTCATTTTGTCAAGGAATTGCCGGACCGGCTGTCACATGAAGTGAGCGAGCCAGATCCGGCAAAGCGGGTGAAAAATCAAATTTCCTGTTCAATCACGTAGCGAATATCCGAAGCAGAAAGGACACCCTTCTCTCTTTGTGCCCCATAGATCAAGGCATGGGTACAGACTTTGTTAATGAGCCGGGGACTACCCGCCGACATATGGAAGATCTCCTCGATGGCATCGTCAGCAAAGATGTCAGAGGGGGACTTGGCAAAGCTAAGCTGCTGTCGGATGTAGTCACGGGTCTGTGCCAGATCCAGATTTCTGGCAAAACACCGCATATTGACCCGCTGGGAGATGGCTAAAAAGGTCTGTCGATTCAACTTGTCGTTCAACTCCGGCTGTCCGGAAAGGACAAGAGCCAAGGGACTTTCCGAGTCGACATTGAAGTTCAAAAGGAACCTTAACTCTTCCAACATCTCCCGGTCCAAAAGATGTGCCTCGTCAATCAGGATGACCGGCTGGATCTTCTGGGATTGGACCATGAGGGCGATCTCCCGATGTAGGATCCGCTTACTGTCCCCCCGGTAAAAGGCGCCCTCCACCCCCAACTGGCGTAAGATGCCGTTATAGAAGTGGCGGGGCGTCAGCTTGGAGTCCGCCAGGTAAAGGCAACGGTAGCGAAAGGGATCCAAGTGGCGCATCAGCCGGCGGATTAAAGTGGATTTGCCACTCCCACAGGCCCCGGTGAGTACAACAAACCATTGCCTCTCAATGGCGTAGGTCATCCGGGCCAGAATCTCTTCGTGACGATCCGTCATGAAGAGGTGGTCAGTGGGGATGGCCCGGTCAAAGGGAAGTCTTTGGAAACGATAGAACCCCAAAAAGGGCTGTGTTGCCGCTTCAAATGTCCTTGTAGCGGATGGCGCCTTGTCGGTCATGGCCCAATTCCTCCTTCCTTTGTCTTGCCGCCTCTAATACCCGAGAATGCCCGGCATCGAGGAAGGGTTGCGGGACAAGCCGCTCTTTGGTGTGTTCGCCGATGACTAACTCATAGATGGTCTTGGCTTCCATGCCTGGATACTCCACCAAAAGCTGGTCGGGATTGTCAGAGGCAAAGGAGACATCGACCCGAAGGCCAATGTATTCAGGGCCTGCCTCCCATTTCCTACCGCCAAGCGATAGGCAGCCGGTCTTGTCCACCAGGCGGGTCTCGGTCAAGCGGAAGGCCCGGTTCAACTCATCTGCGGTCACAAAGCGCCGTGGTTTGAGGTTGGCCTCATAGGCCTCACGGGGGGTGCGTCCTTCCAGGGCACTGTGTGCCACCGTGTAATAGAAGCTTTCAAGCCAACAGTCCAGGTCATGCTGGACCTGTTCGACCGAGGTGGGATGTTCAAGTTTCTCTTCGGCCACGAATTTGTCGAGGGTTTTGTTAAAAGCCTCAATCTTGCCCTTGGCCTGGGCCGCATAGGGTCTGGCCCGCAGTTGCTTAATGCCAAGCTTGGTACAGACCGAGGTCAGCTGTTTGCCGACGTAGACCCGGCCGTTGTCCGTGTAGAGACGGTCGGGCACACCATAGTCTTCCAGGGCATAACGAAAGCAGTCCAGGACCGAGTGGACATCCTGCTGGTCGTAGACTCGGGCGCCCGTGACCAGGCGTGTGGCGTCATCGATGAAGGCGGAGACATAAAGCTGCTTGGCCGGCCGGTTGACGGTCGTCGTGAGTTTCATCAAGTATTTAATGTCTGCCTGCCAAAGATCGTTTCGTCCTCTTCGTTGGAAGCGCCTTGCGGCCCCTGCCCCAGCGCTCGTGTAGAGATTCAGCTGCCGGGTCCCGTACCCTCGTCGGTAGAGCTGGTCTTGCAAGGTGGAACGTTTCACGATTCCGGGCTCGACCCAGCCCTCCATCTCCAACAGACGGATGATGTCGCTGACACTGCGCTCGGGGACTTCCCGGCGCAGGATAATAGCC
>JAAZFK010000202.1 GCA_012511735.1 Clostridiaceae bacterium
CTCTCAAGCACGAATTTGACCGGATTGATGAAATTGATATTCTCGACTGCAACGGAGGAGATCACGGCTACCCCTTCGCGACCAATTTCAACCCTGAAATCAACATCCGTGAAGTCACAGCCAATGGGCGTTACTTCGAGGATGGGGTTTTCGTCGAGACAGCGCCCATGGCCATCAAGCGCCGCTATGAATTCGAGGGCGTGGGGGAGCGTGACATGTATCTGCTCTACCACGAGGAGCTTGAATCGCTGGCCAGGCATATCCCCGGTATCCGTCGCATCCGCTTCTTCATGACCTTCGGGGAGAGCTATCTGACTCACCTGCGCTGCCTGCAAAACGTGGGCATGACCTCCATTGAGCCGGTCCTCTTTGAAGGCCGCGAGATCATCCCGCTCCAGTTCCTCAAGGCGGTCCTCCCCGATCCCGCGTCTTTGGGGCCCCGAACCAAGGGCAAGACCAACATCGGCTGCATCTTTAAGGGAGAGAAAGATGGCCGTGAGAAGCAATACAGGCTTTACAATATTTGTGATCACCAGGAAGCTTACCGTGAAGTCGGTTCCCAGGCGGTCTCCTATACCACTGGTGTGCCTGCCATGATCGGTGCCTCACTGGTCCTCTCCGGAGCCTGGAAGAAGCCGGGCGCCTGGAATGTCGAGCAGCTGGATCCTGATCCCTTTATGGAAGGACTCAATCGCTTTGGCCTGCCGTGGATTGTTGACAACAATCCGATACCCGTACCCTGATGACACCCCATCTTATGGAATCCTTGCCGTCAAATTTCCCCGTCTTCCAGGTGCAGACCCCCTGCTACCTGATTGACGAAAAAAGGATCGAGGACAATGCCCGGCTCCTGCAGCAGGTGAAGACAGCTTCAGGCTGCGGGATTCTGCTGGCTCAGAAGGCCTTCTCCTGCTTCCCCCTCTACCCCCTTCTGTCTTCGTATCTGGATGGCGCGGCCAGTTCGGGTTTGTTCGAAGCCAGGCTGGCCCGCGAGGAGATGAGGGAGGACAGCGAAGTTCATGTCTACGCGCCGGCCTACAAGGAATCTGAATTCGATGACTTGCTCTCGCTTGCCGATGTCATGGTCTTCAATTCATTTGATCAATGGGATCGGTACAGGGAACGTGTTCTGGAGCATCACCTGTCAGGTGGCCCGCCCGTGTCCTGTGGTTTGCGCATTAATCCCGGCTACTCGGAGATTGAGGTGCCCCTTTATGACCCGGCACGGCCGGATTCCCGCCTCGGTGAACCGGCTCCGGTCTTCCGCAAAGCGTTCAACGAAGGACGCTTCAGGGGTCTTGAGGGTATCCATTTTCATTCACTTTGCCAGCAGGGCGCCGATACGCTGGAACGGACGCTGGATGTGATTCGCCGGTCTTTTGGCCCCTGGCCAAAGGATCTCGCCTGGATTAACCTGGGAGGAGGACATCACATCACGCAGCCGGATTACGATATCGACTTGCTTGTCAGGCTGATCAAACGGATCCATGAGGAAACGGGGGCCAGGATCTATCTCGAACCGGGTGAAGCCGTCGCCCTTAACGCGGGCTGGCTGGTCGCGACTGTTCTTGATCTTTTCCATCCCCATGAGACAGCTACTGCCATCCTGGACGCGTCGGCGGCCTGTCATATGCCCGATGTGCTCGAGATGCCCTATACGCCGGTTTGTTTCCTGGTGCCCTCACCCGAACGCGCCGGGGGCGCGTCGCGATGGTACCGGGGAGAAAAAAGCGGTGTCCTTCCCTACGCGGTTCACCTGGAAGGGCCCACCTGCCTTGCGGGAGACCGGATCGGATCCTATTCATTCGCCAGCCCGCCCCTGCCGGGCGACCGTGTGATTCTGACTGATATGGCCATCTACACCATGGTTAAAAACAATACCTTCAACGGGATGCCCTTACCCGATATCGCTCTTTTAGACAAAGAAAATGAGGTGCGGGTTCTGAGGCGTTTCGGGTATGATGACTTCAAATTCAGACTGGGCTGACATGAGAAAGCGTAACATTTTCGGTGTGATGGGGAGCCGTTCCCATGAAGCTTAAGAATGTGAATCTAACGGAAGGGGTCATCTGGAAACAGATCCTGGCGTTCGCCTTTCCCCTGCTCCTGATTAACCTGATGCAGCAGCTCTACAGCATCGCGGATCTGATGATTGTCGGCAATTTCAGCGGGGTCGACGCCATGGCGGGGATCGGCGCCACCACTTCGGTCATCAACATGCTGATCGGGCTTGCTCTGGGTCTGGCGACAGGGATTTCCGTCGTCACCGTCCAGGTCAACAGCTCGGAAGATTTCGACGGCTTGTACAAGGTGGTTCATACAGGCTATGCTCTGGCCATCGTGAGCGGACTTGCCCTCACGGCGGCAGGCTACTTCCTTTCACCGGCTCTTTTGCAGCTTATGGGGACGCCCCTTGACATACTTCCCTTTTCAACGACTTACCTGCGCATCTATTTTCTGGGCACCCTCCCCGTGACGATTTACAACATCGGCGCGGGCATTCTTCGCGGAGTGGGTGATACCCGGCACCCCTTCATCTTTTTGGCGCTGGGTGTCCTGCTTAATATCGCACTGGATTTTCTCTTTGTCGGTCTTTTCGGCTGGGGGATCAGAGGCGCTGGCTGGGCTTATGTGATCGCTCAGACAGTCACCGCACTTCTGGTCACCCTCAGTCTGACGACCAGCATGACACCTTTTCGCCTGTTCCTGCGGGACATATCCTTTCACCCGGCCGTCTTGGTTCGGTCTCTGCGGGTGGGAATCCCCGCGGGACTTCAGACCTTTATCGTTGCTGTCTCGAATGTTTTTGTTCAGGCTTCCATCAACAGCTTCGGTAAACACGCAGTGGCGGGCTTCTCCGCGGCGACCAGAACGGACAGTTTTGTCTTTGTTCTAATCAGCGGTCTGGCGCTGTCCGCCATGACCTTCACAGGCGCGAATATGGGAGTGGAGCGCCGGGAGAGAATCAAGCGGGGGCTTCATCACAGCCTATTACTGACATTCATCCTGGTCGCCTTGCTCTCGGGGCTCTTCATCCTCCTGCGCCGGCAGGTTGCGGCAGCTTTTAATCCCGATCCGGTCGTGATCGGGTACACGGCGCGCATCATCGTGATTCTCCTTTCTTTCTATTGGATATCCGCCATGACTGAAGTGATGGGGGCAGTGCTCAGGGGCATGGGCAAGGCTATTTTCCCCATGGTAGCCAGCCTGATCTGCCAGGCGGGCGTCCGGTTGGTGTGGATCTACGCTGTAATGCCCGCCTGGCCGAGTATTGACGCAATCACCCTGGCCTATCCGGTGTCCTGGACCATCCATCTCATTGCCTTTGGGATTTATCTGAGAATCAAGGGCGGAAGCATGTTCAAAGAGACATCGACTGACCCGATCTGATACCATGAGGATGAACTAGAGGAAGGGGAGGTGATCCCTGTGGCAGACACAAATATTCAGGACCGGATGAAAGCATACCGGTTTTTCGAACTGTCGGGCAAGGGCACGACAGGAGACCGGTTCTTGCAACCCTGGCTTTATTGTCACGTTTTTGCCACCGGTCCCCGTGGCAGGGGCGCGGTTAAGCAGGCAAGGAAAGAGCTGGAACGTTTTTTTAATCAGAAAGACCTGGTGGCCATCCTGGACGATGCCGGGGAGGACAGGGAAGCGCTCCTTGAGTCGCAGCTGATTGATTCCGCCGAGAAGTATCTGACGATCAGCCGTGACGATGATGGCTTCGGACGCAAATTATTCGGCCTCTTGCGGATGAAACAGCCGGAAAAAGAGGACAGGATCATCGGCGATGTGTACCGTTCCATGATGCCTCTTCTTGCAGCGCTTGACAGCATTCCCCAGAGCCGGATGATGATTCTGGCGCTTGACCGGGCCTGTCGCGGCCTTTATCCGCAACGGTTGCAAGACATGGAAGCGGCAGTTGTCGCCACGTTGGGTGATGAGTATCTCTCCCTGCTTCCCGACTTTGTTCCAGGGAATCCAGAAGATGATGGATCATCCCCTGGGCATTGATGGCGGCCAGACAGAGACCGATCTCCACTCCAAGCAGCTGAAGGACACTCA
>JAAZFK010000203.1 GCA_012511735.1 Clostridiaceae bacterium
GCGTACCGACGCTGCTTGACAAAGGCGTCCGGGCGGAACTGGCCCTTCGCCTGGGTGCCGATCTGGTCCTGGAGCTTCCCGTCGCTTTCGCGACCGCCTCGGCGGAACGCTTCGCCCGGGGCGCGGTGGAGACGCTCCTTGCGACCGGCGTGGTCCGCCGGATCGCCTACGGGACAGAAGCGCCCGAGGACCGGGATAAAATCAAACAGGCCGCGGCCATCCTGGCCGACGAACCGCCCGAGTTGGGTCTGGCCATCCGGGAAGGCATCGCCTCCGGCAAGGGTTTCGCGCAGGCACGCCAGGATGCGCTGGCGAAAGTCACTCAGGATCCCGGCCTCGCCCGCCTGCTGGCCGAATCCAACACCATCCTGGCGGTCGAATACGAGAAGGCGCTCCTCAACTCATCCCCCCTCCCCACCCTGGCGCTCCCCCTGTTTGACAAGGCGAGTTTTTCCGCCAGCCTGATCCGGGACCGGGTCTGGAAGACCCTTACCAAAGGACCGGATGACTTCCTGTCTTTGACAAAGGATCTTTCTTCGGTTCTGCCCCCTCCTTCTGTCGCGGCCATCATGGGCGCCGTCAGCCGGGGACGGGGTATTCTGCACGAAGAGATGACCGCCTTGCCCTTTTTACTGACCCCTGCCTTTTTCGACCGCGACAGGCTGAATCAAATTGCGGGCATGCAGGCCGGCCTCTCCGGCCGCCTGTTCAAGGCGCTCCGCCAGGACCCGGCTTCCGCCCTGCAAGGGGGCGAACGGCCCTACAACCGTTTCATTGACAGCCTGGCGACCCGTGCTTTTCCCGCCAGCCGGATCCGCCGCGCCATTCTGTCGGCAGCCCTGGGGATCCCGGCAGAAGACCTGGCGCTGACACAGGATGGCCCGGGCTACATCCGGGTCCTGGCCTTCAACCGAAGGGGCCGAAGGCTTTTGTCCTATATGCGTAAAGAGGCCCACTTGCCCCTCATTTTGAACGCCTCCGATTTCCGTCAATTGGAAGAAGAATCAGCCAGGCGGCAAGCGGCCCTGGATTTTCAGGCCCAGGCCGTCTGGAACCATTTGGCTGGACTCGACACAGCCAGCGAATTTGAGCGACAAGTCCTACAGGTACGCTGAGCAAGCTGACAAGTTTCCATCACCGAAAAAAGAGGCGCCATCCGGCGCCTCTCTCTGATACAAATTCAGTTCTTCTAGACGATTTCAAGACCCACAATACCGAGGATCCTGCGACCCAGGCTGAGGGACAGCTCCAGTTCATGGACCGCTTTTTTGACCCTGGTTTCCCTGGCCTCAACCAGCTGAACCACCCCGTCGGCCGTACTGAGCCGTTTGACTCCCTCCGCAGTATCCGGTTCAACCTTGACGGCCTCCATCCCGTCAAAACCGTTCAAGGTCTCGATTAATTGATCGAGGAGCGCGTCGACTCCCGACCCGATGACCGCCAGGGTGTAGACACTATCGGCCTCCCGCGAAGCCTGATCCTCACAGGCCAGGCCCTCCAGGACCGAGGCGGCGTAGGCCAGATCAGTTTGGGGATCCTGCTCCCGCCTGCCGTAAAAGAGACGACGGAAAAGGCGGTCAAGCCCGGTACCCAACTTACCGGCTTCCTTATCCTTAAGTTGATAGACGGACCCGATGTAGAAGAGCTTGACCTGATCCGCGAATTCCTCCGGCGACCAGATCCGCCCCGAGGAGGTAGCCCGGAAGACCGCGATGAAAGCCGCGATCAGGATCCCGATCAGAGCGCCCGCCAGACCATATTTGATCATTTCCTTCTTGCGTGAGGGCTTGGGAGCGGGTGGCGTTTTGGCCGCTTCTTCTTCTGCCTTTTCAATTTTGTCAGCCAAGGCTTCTTCCAGGGCCTGCTCCGTCAGAAGATCAATGATTATATTCCCGTTTGCGATGGCCAGGTGAAGCTCAACCAGATCATTTTCGAGCTGCTGTTTTTCAAGTTTCACATCGGGGTTCCAGGTCGACCGGATCTTTTCGTTGCGGATCTGGACACCAAA
>JAAZFK010000204.1 GCA_012511735.1 Clostridiaceae bacterium
GCCGGTTTTTCTTTGAGGGTCTTGGCGATCTGGCCGAAAAGCGTATCCTGGCCCGTAGCCAGTACGACACCGATCCCGCTGCCTGAGACCACGTTGGTGCCCAGAAAGGCCAGATTGTCGTAGTCCAGCACATGATTGGAATCGAGTTCGGACCGGTTGCCCAGTTTCTCGGCATGGGCGGATTCGCCCGTCAGGGCGCTCTCGCTCAGGAAGAGGTCCTTGGCCGTGATGATCCGCATGTCGGCGGGAATCATGTCTCCTGCCGCCAGCTTGACGATGTCCCCGACGACCGCGGCTTCCATGACCCGTTCCTGCTCACCGTCTTCTTCCCGGACGATGGCCGCCGTATTGACGATCATGTTGGTCAGTCGGTCGGCCGCGTTACCGGAGCGCAGTTCCTGGACAAAGCGGAGGGCGCCCGAGATGAAGACCATGGCGCTGATGATGACGACCGTCATCACGCTTCGATCCTCGGGCGGCGCCAGGGTGATGTCGGTCAGAAAGGAAATAACCGCCAAAGCAATCAAAATCAGGGTGAAGGGGTTGATAAAGGCTGACACCAGCCGGCTCAGAATGGTGGTGTGATGGCCGGACACGATGACATTGTCCCCGTATTGCTTGCGGCTGTCTTCGACTTCCTCCTGATTGAGACCCTGGAGGCGTGTCTTCATTCTGGCAAGAACTTCATCGGGGGACAGCCGGGCGCAGTCACGCAACCGCTCCTGGACGACTGAAGGCAATTCAGCCGGCCGGTTCAAGGCGGTTCTGGTCAGGGTCTCTTTGGTTTCTGTATGTGATTGCGTCGGCATGGGAACGCCTCATTTCTAATTATTACTTTTCATTTTAGCCTGAAAGGTCAAATCTTCAAAAACGGACCCGCGTCAAGCCCTGTTCACCCGGCGGTCTTTTATGAGAAGATGAAAGCAACGACAAGATAAAGACCCATGCCCCGGATAAGCAGGGGAAGAGTCAAGGAGCGTGGCCTATGTCCTATTCAGATCGAATGCAGCGAAACCATCTCTACAGTGTTCTCCTGTCGCCCCGGGGAGCCCCGCGTATGGTGGATCAGGGCAAACAGATTGCCCAGCAGTTCCTGTCTCCTTTCGATCTTCTGATCGGCCTGATCGGTGACAGCGGATCAGGCAAGAGCCTGATCCTGCAGGGCATGTTCCCCGGTCTGGAGCTGACCAACGATGATGAAGGTGTGAATGTGAGGCCCCTTCCCATCATCAATCAGGACGACACGGGTTTTTTCAAACCGCATACCTACCACCTGGACATCCGTTTCGAGATGGCCTTCTACCAGCTCCATGAACTGGCCGATGCCATCAGAAAGGCGTTGGACAACGGCAAACGGGTGGTTGTTGAGCACTTTGACCTGATTTATGAGCAGCTGGGTATGAACGCTCACCTCCTGATCGGAATCGGGGAGGAAATCATCATTACGCGACCTTCTGTTTTCGGCCCTGAACCGGAAGATATCAAGAAAGTGGTCTTCGCCTCAATTAACAACCGGCGCATGGCGCATACTGCGGAAGATCTGGTTGAGCACTGCCTGATCGACCGGCGTGTCTATCATTTCGAGCATTATGACGTCCGTTCGGGTTTCATCCTTTCTTTTCATGACCGGCCGGACATTGATCTGAAGGAGCTGGAGTTTGATGTGAAAAAATTGATTGAAGCCGATCTGCCCATCTCTTATCTGGATGCCAACCATGTTCTGATCGGAGACCAGCGTCATTATTGCACCGGTCCCAGAATGCATGTGAAATCGACGGGCAAGGTCAAGGATTTCCAGCTTTACCAGGAGTTTTTGATTCATCCCATCACGAAGAACTCCCAAATCCTGGGTTTGATCAATCTGCCGTCCGATTACAAGCTGGCTGATCTGAATTCACTGCGGCTGATGACTTTCTCAGAGCCTGAGAACGAATCCTGATCTGACCCATGCGAGCGCTTCACGACTACCGGGCGATCAGGCCGGTGCCGGTTTCTCTAGAAGAAGTTCTGGCGGCGCGTGACAGGCGGCAGGGTTTGCAGAGCAGGCTGTTGCACCAAACGGACTGTCCCTTGATTACCATGACGCTGAACCTGCCGGGAGCGTATAAGCGCATCGCCTTATCCTCTTTCTTTTTTGACTGTCAAAAGACCATCTTGTTGAGGGGGCTGCGGGGCTTGGGCGCCGAACTTGTCGACCAGGTGACAATCAGGGAATCGACGGGGGATGAGTGGGTTGTCGCGGTAAGGGGACTTTCGACCCTGGCGCTCAAATCGCTGACCCTGGAGCTGGAAAATGTGAGCGAGGCCTCCCGGCTCCTCGATCTGGACGTGCTTGACCGGGACGGCCAACCTGTCGACCGTTCCCATTTTGATCTGCCTTCACGCTCCTGCTTTCTTTGCGACCAGCCGGCCAAAGTCTGCGCGGCCGCGCGGACACATCCGCTCGCTTCCCTGCATGAGCATTTGAGCGGATTGCTGTCTGATTATCTTGAAGGGACATTGACGGACAAGCTGGTGAGTCTTGCCGCGGAAGCGTCATCCTTCGAACTGATGACCGCTCCCAAACCCGGGTTGGTGACGCCCTTCAAAGCCGGTTCCCATCAGGATATGGACCGGTTTACCTTCATCCGGAGCCAGGCGGCTTTGATTCCCTATTACCGGCAGGCTTTCCTCGCCGGTTGGGAAGATCAAGGCAGCTCTGCTCTCAGACTGCAGGGGATCCTGGCAGAAGCCTCGATGAAGGAAGAGACGGGGGGTGTCAATACTCATCGGGGCTGGATCTACGCGTCGGGTATTCTTCTGGCATCCGCCGGCCGGTATTGCGCGCGCATTTTCTTTCCGGCAGAAGGAAGCAACCCCCTGCCACCCCTCTCCCTATCGACCCTGTCCGCCCATCTGGCGCAAGATCTGGAAAACAGTGTGGCTGCGGCTCCCCTATTTGAAAATTTAAGCGGCAGCCTGGACGTCAAAGGCAAAGAGGCTGGAATCAGAAGGGAAGCCCTGCTGGGTTTCCCCTCGGTTTTTGAGCTGGGAGCGCCCATTCTCCGTCAAGCCCTGGTCGATGGACACGATGAGAACGCCGCCGGCCGGCGCGCGCTCCTGGCGCTGCTGGCGACTGCCGATGACTCC
>JAAZFK010000205.1 GCA_012511735.1 Clostridiaceae bacterium
GACTTCAGGATCCAATATATTGATCTGAAGGGCGGTTCCGCCATTCTCGCAGTAGCCCTTGAGGAAGGATTTCAATTTGGCCTTATGTTCCGGCGTTCGTACCAGCGAGGCGTTGAAGGTGATGGTGTGGCTGGCGCCGTTGGGCAAGACGTTGACGTAGTCGCCGCAATCCGTTTTGCCTCCCAGAGCCGTGCCCACGGAGTTGCTGTTGGCCGTCGGTCCGTTCAGGTCGGCACCGTTGGACGGGCAGATGGCGTTGGACAGGAACTGGTTTTCTGTCCGGCCGTTGGCGCTGGCCTTCATGATGTAGCCGGAACCGATCCAGTAGTTCCAGGACAGCATGCCCGGCCGGAATTGGCGATTGGTCGATTGAGTCTTGTATTTCCAGACTTCATCCGCCCAAAGTCTCATGACTTCCCAGGCCAGCCGGTCGCTTTCGTCGTCATCACGCCCGTATTTGGGCGCCCGGTGCAGGGCCTTGGCCTGCAGGACTTCGTGGCCGACCCAGTTGTCTTTCAAGGCCTGGACCAGCTCCTCCAGCGTGCAGTCCTGCTGGTCGAATACCAGGTACTTGACCGCCAGCAGTGAATCCACTGTCGTCGCGTAGGTCACCCCTTCCATGGTGGTGTAGGAGAGTTCAGCGCCACCCTGGGTGACATCCAGTCCCTGTTCGGCGCAGCCCTTGACCAGAAGTGACAGGTAAGGGGTGGGATGGTAGGCAGCCCGGATGGACTCGCTCATCTCGTAGGTGTCCACCATCTTCTTGACGATGAACCGGGTCTGCTCCACATAGGCGTCAAAGAATTTGTCCCAGCTGTCAAGCTGGGTCAGCGTGCCGGTTTTGGGACCTTCCTGCTTGATCTTGCTCCATTTGCCAGTCATGGGATCCAGGTAGGGCAGCATATCACAGCCGTTGCCGTAAACCAGTTCCATGGCCTTGAGAAGATTGATGTTGTTGTCCACGGTGCCTGAGCGGTCGTTGCCCGCCATGGTGTTTTCCAGACAGCCGACGGCGGCGTAATCGAAGACATTGTCCTCGTTGATCAGATGCTCCTGTCCTGACCGGTCGGCCTGCAGCAGCATGCCCGCGACCGATCGCTCGTCAAAGTTCAAGAGGAAGGGCGCGCCCTGGCTCGTGGAGACCATGTCGACGATGACATCGAGCAGGCGGTCAGGACTCCTGCGGTGGAGCCTGACATTGGGTTTGGGCTCCAGGATGGGGCTCATGGCGTCGATAACATCCAGCATCAGGTAAGTCAGCTCATTGGTCATGTCCTGGCCGCCCGGCCCCAGACCTGACAGATTGAAAAGCTGGCCGAAGCCGGCCGTAATGCCCTGATTGCCCCCGACCCGGATCTGGGCGTCGTAGACCGTGTTGCAGTGAACCCAGAAGCAGCCCAGGATATCCTTCATTTCTTCATCGGTCATGCCGACCTCCCTGGAGATCCGGTAGTAGGGATAGAGGTACTGATCCAGCCGGCCGAATGAGACGCCCGGACCGGGGTATTTCTCGTCGGACATGACCAGCATGTGGGTGAACCAGAGGGACTGGACAGCCTGGTGGAAGTCCTTTGCCCCCTGCCAGGGAACCGTACGCATATTGTCCGCCATGACACGAAGTTCCTGTGCCCGGTCGGCGTCCTCCTCCCGGTCAGCCAACAGGTCGCAGTGGACGGCGTACTTGTCCGCCAGTTCCCTGGGCATCAAACAGGCGGTTTTCATGGCGCGAAGGACGCCGCCCCGGGGACCTTGCTTTTCCTCTTCAGTCAACTTGTCATATTCACCTTCCAGTTCCCGGTAAACCTGGCTGAAGCCGGATTCAACAATCTTCCGGTAATCGGGGATCAAGTGACCACTGGTCGCCCCACAGTTGCCGTAGCCATGGGTATGCAGGAAAATGACGGCCTCACGGGCCTTCTTAGTCAACCGGTCGCGCTCTTTTTGTTCCTGCCGGGTCAGGCACATGGAATATTGA
>JAAZFK010000206.1 GCA_012511735.1 Clostridiaceae bacterium
CCACAGCAGACGCGTCCGCTGATGGCGATCTTCACTCATGATGCGATTGATCTCCTGCCTTGTTTTCTTTGTTTCTTTTTGCGATTCTACGCCTGATCGGCATGCTATCATAAACGGGTGCCTTCATGAAGAGCCCAGGAGGTTATGAAGCAGTTATGAAAAAAGTTGATGTTGCGATTATTGGCGCCGGTCTTGCCGGCATTTTCGCGGCCTATGAGCTGATCACCAGGAAGCCGGACCTCAAGGTCATTGTCTTGGAGCAGGGTGCGCCGATTGCCTCCCGCCAATGCCCCATTTTACAGGGCAAGGTCAGCAGGTGTATTCACTGCAAGCCCTGCGCCATCATGCGCGGATTTGGCGGAGCGGGTGCTTTTTCGGACGGTAAATTCAACTACACGACCGAATTCGGTGGCTGGTTGACCGATTACCTGAGTCCTGAAAAGGTTCTAGGGCTGATCGACGACGTAGACGCTGTCAACCTCAAATTCGGCGCAACCAACACCATCTACTCAACGTCCACGCCGGAGGCGGAAGCCATTGGCCGGCAGGCGCTTTCTCACGATATTCATCTTCTGAACGCCCGGGTCAAGCATCTGGGAACCGAGAACAACCGCAAGATCCTGGAAAAGATCTATGATTGGCTGGACGAGCGGGTTGAACTCTCATGCCGGACGGAAGTCACGGAAATCGTGCCCATCAAGGATGGCCAGCCGGTTGACCATCTAAACGGCGTAATCCCCGACTCCTATCAGTTGGAAACTTCCAAGGGGCAGGTTGCCTGTGACTACCTGATCGCCGCTCCGGGCCGGGCTGGCGCCGAATGGTTCAGCGACGTGTGCGACAAGCTCCATCTCCCCTTGATCAACAACCAGGTTGATCTGGGCGTCCGGGTGGAGTTGCCCGCCCTGGTTTTCAAGGAGATCACGGACGCCATGTATGAAGCCAAACTTAAATACATGACGCGCCGTTACAACGACATCGTCAGGACTTTCTGCATGAACCCCTACGGCTACGTGGTGACGGAAAATACGGATGGCATCATCACGGTGAACGGCCACAGCTATGACGACCCCAAGATGCGAAGTGATAACA
This sequence comes from Clostridiaceae bacterium, assembly GCA_012511735.1. Taxonomy (GTDB): domain Bacteria; phylum Bacillota; class Clostridia; order Saccharofermentanales; family DTU023; genus UBA4923. The sequence continues at coordinate 1,093 of JAAZFK010000206.1, forward strand.
CCAACTTTGCCCTTCTTGTCAGCAACCGCTTTACTGAACCTTTCAAAGAGCCCTACCGTTACGGCAAACATATTGCTTCTTTGTCCAATATGCTTGGAGGCGGGGTCATGGTTCAGCGCTTGGGGGATCTGCGTGATGGCCGCCGGACCAATGCCCACCGCATGTCCAAGAGTTTTGTCCGGCCAACCCTGGAAGCAACGCCCGGCGATCTCAGCCTGGCGCTCCCCAAGCGTCATTTGGACAATATCATCGAGATGCTGGAAGTGCTCGACAAGCTCGCGCCAGGTACGGCCAATGCCGATACCCTCCTTTACGGCGTCGAGGTCAAGTTCTACAGCGCCCGTCTTGAATTGACCAATGAATTCGAGACTGGCTTGAAGAGCTTCTTTGCCATCGGGGACGGCGCCGGTATCACACGTGGACTTTCCCAGGCAGGCGCCAGCGGTTTGCATGCTGCCCGGGCCATCGTGAAAAGGTTGGAAGACAGGGTTTAAAAGGCGGTGCGGGGGCTGAACGGCCGCCGTTCGAACACCTGTCATATGGTAAAATAGGGAAAATTCTATCAGGATAACGGCACCGTTTTGACGGACTTCAAGCGGTCGTAATTGGTCATAAGAAAAGGAGAAGGTTATGGGCTTATTGAAAGCAGCAGGCGGCGCGATCGGCGGGGTATTGGCCGACCAGTGGCGCGAGTTTTTCTACAGCGATGCGCTGGCGGATGACGTCATCGTCAAGAAAGGTCAGAAGCGGACCTCCTCACGAAGCAGCAATGTCAAGGGCGAGGACAATATTATTTCAAATGGATCCATCATCGCGGTCAATGACGGCCAGTGCATGATCATCGTTGAACAGGGCAGAATCGTCGACTTCAGCGCCGATCCGGGTGAATAC
>JAAZFK010000207.1 GCA_012511735.1 Clostridiaceae bacterium
GTTCGGGTCGCTTGTAAGACGGGGACGGCTGAGTCTTACAATGAGAAAATGGAACCTATCTCCAATTCAGTTTTCGTCTGTTACGCGCCGGCGGATGACCCGGAGATTGTGATCGCCCACGCCATCTCCGATGGTGCCTATGGCGAGTATTCCGCTGATATCTCATACAGGATTCTTTGCCAATACTTCGGTGTAGAACCCACCCACGCCCGGATGGGACCCTACGATGCTTACAGGGGCCGCTGAGTGGACGACTTGTACTCGTGGCGGCCATCGTTTACAATAATGAGCAGCGCTTTGTTGAACTTATAGATGGAAAGTAGAAGTGACGCGCCGGGAATGAGTGCGTGTCAAGGTATGCCAAATGAAAATTGTCTTGTTATCTGATATGACCAAAAATGAACTACTTGTCAATTTTTGTATTGCCTATAAGCAGATACTAAGCAAGCATGAACTCATTTCGCCGCTCAACACGGCGCGCCTCATCAAGGAAGCCACCTCTCTGCAACTGGAAACGTATTCTTCCGACATTGACAGCATTTACAGCCGGTTAGCCTCACATGCGCTCTACAACGAGATTGACGCGGTCATCTGTCTGCGTGATCCGGCCCAACCGGCGTCAGACTCCCAGCAACGCCTTTTCCAGGCCTGCGACATCAACAGCATTCCTTTTGCGACCAATACGGCGACCGCTGAGATCCTGGTACACGCCATCAATCGCGGTGACCTCGATTGGCGGGAATTACTCCGTTAATGAGAGCACCGACCACAATCACAAAAGAACTATCGTACGTCCCTGAGCGTTTCAGGCGCTGCAACTGCTATTTGCTGGACCTGGGGGGACAGATCCTGCTCTTTGATCCGTCTTTTGGACCTGATTCTTTTGAGGATTCAATTGAAGTCAAGGCCATCTATGCCAGCCATGCCCACTATGATCACATCGGCGGCATCAGCTCCTGGAAAGATCAATTCCCTCACATTCCTTTTTTGATGCATCCGGCGGACGAACCCATGCTGGAAGATCCTGCAGTCAACGCCTCACTTTTCTTTGGCCGGCCGCAAGTTTTCAGCAAGCCCGATCAGGCCTTAAGTGATGGCCAACTGATTCAGGCGGGCAACGCGTATACGATAGAAGTCATCAATACCCCTGGCCATACCATGGGTTCATCCTGTTTTTTGATCAACCGTCAGGAGGACAGTCAGCCGGTCCCGATCGCGCTGCTGACAGGCGACACGCTTTTCGACCGCAGCTGGGGGCGGACTGATTTTGTGACCGGGGATGAAGACCTGATGCGCGGTTCACTTGAAAGACTCTACCAGCTCCTGACTGCTTTGCCTCTCCACCTGCCGGTATGTCCCGGACACGGTTCGATAACAAATGCTCAGGAAGCCGCCCGTTTTCTGGCTTCAATGGGCTTTTCAGGCTGACCCGGTCAGACCTGGGACAAAAAGACTTTTCCGGACGATCCGCGGCTGACACGGATCTTATTTTTCGACTCCGTCCGGCTCATCATGAGCGGGAGAGGAGAAGTGTATGGGATTTTCACTTGAAGCACTGATTGCGGTTCCCTGTTGTCTTTCCCTGCTGGTTCACGCGACCGGGCTTGCGGGGCCGGTTGCCGGCAAGGTCAAGCAAACAGGCAATATCGCGGCGTATTCTGCGTCACGCAAGTCGGAATCCGGCTATACCTGCCGGCATACCACCATCTCACATAAGAGTTCAACCATCCCATGCGTGGAAACCTGCCCTCAAAAGGTAGTTGAAGTGCTTTCCTTGGCGCGCGATACCATAAGACAGTTGAATCCGGGGCAGCAGGAATCGAATCAGCCATGAGCAGGGATGGCAAGAGATCTGGCCGTCCACTGCGATGTGCGGGCGGCATCAGTCTTGCCCTTTGCATCATACTCCCGGTCGTTCTTTTTATGTTCAGCCATATTCTGATCCGTAGCCGACAGACCCGGGCCGAGGTCGATCTGGTAAGGGGAGCGGCCTTGACCGCGGAGGCGGTGCTGGCGCTTTATGACCGTGATCTTTACAGAGAATTCGGCCTGTTTGCTTTTGAGGCGAGGACGGCGGATCAGGCGGTATCCACCTTGATTGGTCCAGACGATCAGGTCGATTACACACTCCGGTTTCAAGCAGAACTGCTCGACCCGGACATTCTGAAGGACGGTGTCGCGCGCCACATGACCCTGCGGGCTGCGACTTCCCTGATCGCGGACGCCGTCGACAAGTTCCGTTCCATCCGGTCACTGACACAGACGATTCAGTTGGATCAACTGACTGATTTGGTGCCGCAGGCTGCCAACGCGGGATACAAGCCGGCGGATCCGGAACTGGATGTCGATCAGGACAATCCACCGGACTGGCTGGATGAATACAACACTTACATGGACGATCAGGTACGCGGGGTCTATCAGACGGGGCTGACACATCTGGCTCCCCTGATGATCCCCTCCGAAGAGGGGAGGATGGAAAGCCATCACTTCAACCCATTCGATAACAGCGGTCTGGATACAATCGGGACAGTGGTCGACCATACGCTCCTTGTCGCTCCGGAAGGCGTCCTGGACCGGATTATTCTCAGTGAGTACGCACTCTCTTATTTTAAAAGCAATACCCCCTTTGTGATCAGACAGGGTCTGCGTCAGGACGACCGGACGCCCGACGGCCGTTTGATTCCGCTTTTTCCATCCAACCGGGATCATGAGGTGGAAGAAATCGCGACAGGGCTTGAAGGCCGGATGGCTACACAAGCCATCGATCTTTTCATTGGGGCGATCCGCTTTGTTCTGCAGCTGTTAAATATTCTGACAGACGAAGCTCTGATGGCCTCATACAGGGCCACAGCCGAGATCATCGTCGTCGCGGTGGCGGCAATCAGTCTGGGGGAGGTGGTTTTGCCTCCCCAGGTTGTCATGTGGGTCCTGATCGCAGCGTCCGCCCTCGGGCAATCGGTCAGTGACACCATCCAATTGAAAAAAGGGTATGAAATCGACCTGTGGCCGGGGACAAGCCGGATCAATGTGCCCATGCGCTACCGGGACTATCTGCGTCTGCTTATCGTTTTACAATCACCGGATGTCATCGCCGCCAGGATGGTCTCCAAGATCGCCGGCAGATTCCCCGGCGCCTACTTTACAGAGATTCTCTGTCAAGCACAGTGGTCAGGCGTAAGCATCACGCACGCGGCGTCCTATTTGACCCGCAATTATCTTCCCTCACATTCATGACTCATGCCGGTCCGAAAAAAGGAACCCGCCTGTCTGCCATTTTATCTTTTGAGGCGGCTCTTGTGTTCCCCTTGATCCTCATGCTGATCTTCACTTTCATCGGAGGAATTCAAGGCGAGCAGGATGCCATGATCCTTTCGCACGCCCTGGACCAGACCGCCAGGGAAGCTGCTTTGTTATTGCCACTTGCCGATCTTTTGGAAAAATACGTTGATCCCAAATCTTTTATCGAGGAGGTCATCCCGGATACCACCCTTGCCGGAATCGCGCTTGACGGTTTGGCCGACATCGGGGCGACGGTGCTGGCCTCACCTTTTTTGCTGGAACGGGTGGATCGCTGGGCCCGGGCAACCGCGCAAAGTCAGGGCAGGAAGGCCCCGATTGGCGCAAGACGGCTGGCCATCGATGTCGATGGAAGCAGTCAGACAATCTGGCTTTGTCTATCATTCGAACAAACCACACTTTTCACCCGGGGCTGGACAGAAGTAAAATCCAGGATCCCTATCTGGAATGCCCATCTTTTTAAAGAAGAAGAGGACGAGAGCCAGCAGGACCGGGATGGGATCTGGCTTTTGCCTAATTTTGAGCGTGGTCAGGCTATCCGGAAGATCTTCGGTGGTCATCTGCCACAATTTTATCCTGTGATCGCAAGCTGGGATGGTCGGCAAGCCGTATCGATTAAGAGTATGGATCTTACAGCTCCCTCCTGGTCTTCGCCATCTGCGGTCAGTCAACGCATCAGTAAACTGGTACAGGACCTGGCGGTTTTTGAAGGCGCGGGCGGGGAGGGGCCGCAAGCCGGGCAAATCCGGTCGAAGAAACTGATCCTGGTCATACCGGACAATGAAATTGGCTGGAAGACACAGGGATTGGTCAATCAATGGATCCGCGACGCCCGAAATCAGGGAGTGACACTTGAAGTGCGCGAATATGGGACAAGCCACGCTCACCGGGTTGATGGATAGATGTCCCGGGCATCATGATCTAAAATGGAGTAAGATAAGCAATGTATGAAGATGACCGGAAAGAAATATTATGGGCTTGATTGACAGTATCATCGGAACCTATTCAGACCGTGAACTCAAAAAGATTCGCTCGCAGGTCGCCGCCGTGCTCTCTTTGCAGGAGCGGTTTGCCTCCATGTCCGAAACAGAATTACGCGGTACGACGGCGTTATTTCGCCGCAGGCTTGAGGAGGGCGAGACACTTCAGGATCTGCTCCCTGAGGCATTCGCGGCGGTTCGCGAAGCCAGCACCCGTGTGCTGGGAATGACGCATTTCCCCGTTCAGATACAGGGGGGGATTGTCCTGCATCAGGGACGCATCGCTGAGATGAGAACCGGTGAAGGGAAGACGCTGGTTGCGACCCTGCCCGCCTATTTGAATGCCCTGTCCGGTGAAGGTGTGCATATTATCACCGTCAACGATTATCTGGCTCGGCGCGACAGTGAATGGATGGGCAAAATCTACCGCTATCTCGGCCTGGAAGTCGGCCTGATCGTCCACGGCCTGGATCGGGTTGAACGCAGGCGGTCGTACGCTGCTGACGTGACCTACGGAACCAACAATGAATTTGGCTTCGACTACCTGCGCGATAATATGGTTATGTCCATTGAAGATTGCGTCCAGAGGCCATTGAACTTCGCGATCGTGGACGAGGTGGACAGCATCCTGGTTGATGAGGCCCGCACGCCCCTCATTATTTCGGGTGCCGGCACTGATTCATCCGAACTTTACCTCCGCGCCGAACAATTTGTCCGCAAGCTGATCCCCAAATACGTGATCCAGAAAGAAGCCATGCGCACGACCGAAGAGCTGGAAGAGGTGGAATCCGGCGCGGATTATATCGTCGATGAAAAGGCCAAAAGTTCTGTCCTGACAAAAGGTGGTGTCAAGCGCGCTGAAGAACATTTCGGGATCGACAACCTCTCTGATCAGGAAAACTATGAAATCAACCACCACATTTCTAATGCGCTGAAAGCTCACGGCACCATGCACGCCGATAAAGATTATGTCGTCAAGGACGGTGAGGTCATTATTGTCGATGATTTCACCGGCCGTCTCATGTTTGGACGGCGCTACAGCAACGGACTTCATCAGGCGATTGAGGCCAAGGAAGGTGTTGACATCCAGGATGAAAACAAGACCCTGGCGACCATTACTTTCCAGAATTATTTCCGCATGTACAAGAAACTGTCGGGAATGACGGGTACAGCGCTCACCGAAGAAAATGAATTCAGACAAATCTACAATCTGGATGTGGTGTGCATCCCGACCAACATGCCCATGATCCGCTATGACGCGCCCGATGCGGTGTATCGCTCCCTGGAAGGCAAATACAAGGCACTTCTTGAACAGGTCAGGGAGATCCACCAGACGGGACAGCCCATCCTGGTCGGGACCGTCTCGGTTGAGAAATCAGAACTGCTGTCCCGTCTTTTCGTCCGTGCGGGTATCCGCCACAATGTACTCAATGCCCGCCAGCATGAGCGGGAAGCGGAGATCGTTGCCCAGGCAGGACGCTTTGGTGCGGTGACCATCGCCACCAATATGGCGGGCCGGGGGACGGACATTCTGCTTGGCGGCAACCCTGACTTCCTGGCCAGACAGGACATGCGCCAACAAGGCTATGAGGATGAACTCATTGAGCAGTCAACCGCCCATAATCCGACGGACGACCCGGAAATCCTGAAGGGAAGACAGCTTTTTTCTTCACTGCAGGAAAAATACGCCGAGGAGATCGCTGAAGAAAAGAAACGGGTGATTGAAGCGGGTGGTCTTTGCATTATCGGGACCGAGCGTCATGAATCGCGCAGGATCGACAACCAGTTGAGGGGCCGTGCCGGCCGGCAGGGTGATCCGGGTTTCTCAAAATTCTACCTTTCGCTGGACGATGACCTGATGCGGTTGTTCGGCGGTGAGCGCATGGATCGAATCTTCTCAACCCTCGGCGTGGATGATGACATGGAAATTGCCCATCCCATGCTGTCGCGAAGTATTGAATCCGCCCAGAAACGGGTGGAGGGCATGAACTTCGCTATCCGCAAAAATGTGCTCGAGTACGACGACGTCATGAATATCCAACGCAACCTGATCTACCGTCAGCGCCGCGAAGTGCTGGAAGGTCATGACTTGCATCCCTACTACCAGCGGATCATCCCCGCCACCATGGAAACCATCCTGGCGGATTTCATCTCGGGGTCCGATTCGACTTCAGAATGGGATTTAGAGGCACTTTCGACGCGGATTATGGATTTGTTCGGTCCGCTTCCTTCCTTGGAAAGCTTCCTGCGTAAGCGCGAACCGGAAAGCGGCCTCCTTTTGCAGGATCTGTTGATCCAGGACGCGCTGGAGCGTCTGGAAGCCAGGGCTATGGAACTGGGTTCCATGGAGACGCTCGGTGTCGCGGAGCGGGTCATTCTCCTGCAGGCCGTCGACAGCCATTGGATGGATCACATTGATTTGATGGATGATCTTCGTGATAGCATCGGGATGAGGGGATATGCCCAGCACGATCCGGTCGTCGAGTATAAACGCGAAGGCTTCGAGATGTTTGAGGCTATGAATGAGGCCATCCAGATGGACGCGGTTCGTATGATCATGCGGGCCAGATTGACCCGGGAAGAAAAACCGGCAAGCCGTCGTCAACCCAAGCGTTTGCAGGAAGGGCGGGGTTCAAGCGGCTGGTTCCCTGAGGCGGCGATGACGGCAGCCCGTCAGCTGTCCGATGAAAATCGTGCCACACAGGAGGGGGCGCCGGATTCTGACAAACCGGGACCGGTCAAAGTAAAGCAAAGGCCCGGCCGCAACGATCCCTGCTGGTGCGGCAGCGGCAAGAAATATAAAAACTGCCACCTTGCGCAGGATGAAATGGAAATGAACTAATGGAGGGTGTTTCATGAAAAACAGATGGTTGGATGATCGCGCGGTCAATGCGTTAAGGGTTCTCTCAATTGACGGCGTCGAAAAAGCACGTTCCGGTCACCCCGGCTTGCCCTTGGGCGCCGCGCCGATGGCCTTCGAGCTCTGGGCGCACCATATGCGGCATAACCCCGCAAATCCCAAATGGCTGAACCGCGATCGCTTTGTTCTCTCGGCAGGTCACGGTTCCATGCTCCTTTACTCACTTTTATATCTTTTTGGATATGGGCTTGAAAAGGAAGACCTGGCTGCTTTCAGGCAGTGGGACAGCCTGACGCCGGGCCATCCGGAATACGGTTGGACAGTAGGGGTCGAGACGTCAACCGGCCCATTGGGACAGGGGTTTGCCACCGCATGCGGGATGGCCATGGCGGAAGCCCATTTGGCCGCTATGCTCAACACGCCGGAACACAAGATAATCGACCACCGGACCTATGTTCTGTGCAGTGACGGGGATCTGATGGAGGGAATCTCAAGCGAGGCGGCCTCTTTGGCGGGAGCACTCAAGCTGGGTAAACTGATTGTCCTTTACGATGACAACCAGATCAGCATCGAGGGGTCCACAGAGCTGGCCTTCACCGAAAATGTCAGCCTCAGGTTTGAATCATACGGCTGGCATGTCCTGGAGGTTGCCGACGGCAACGACCGTGATGCCGTATCGCGCGCGCTTGATGAGGCCAAATCCCGTGATGACCGGCCTTCCCTGATCCGGATCCATACCAGAATCGGCTATGGATCCCCGCTGGAAGGATCCGAAGCTTCCCACGGGGCTCCCCTGGGTGGAGAGAACGTAGAGGAGACCAAACGCAAGCTGGGCTGGCCCCAGGACTTGGAACCCTTTGAATTGCCAGCGGACGTTCTTGATCATTGCAGGTCACTTACCCTCGAACACGAAAAAGATGAAAAAGAATGGGATGACCTCTATCAAGGCTGGTCCCAGGCCAATCCCGACCAGGCGAAGTCCTTCGACAAGGCGCTTCGGGGTGAAGATCTTGATGGAGTAGAACTGGATGAGCTGGTGGCCCTCGCGGAACAAGACGAGGCCACAAGGGTTACCTCGGGTCGCGTACTCAACTATCTGGCAGGTAAAACACCTTACCTGTTCGGTGGAAGCGCTGACCTTGGTCCTTCCAACAATACGGTCATCAAGGGCGGGCTTTCCTTCTCACACGCTGTGCCCCAGGGGTCGACAATCCATTTCGGGGTCCGCGAGCTGGCCATGGCGGCCATAGGAAACGGCATTGCCCTGCATAGTGGATTGAGGCCTTATGTGGCAACTTTCCTGGTCTTCTCAGACTATCTCAAGGGTTCCATCCGGCTCTCCGCCCTGATGGAGCTTCCGGTGATCTATATCCTGACACATGACAGCATCGCGGTTGGTGAAGATGGGCCCACCCATCAACCGATTGAACATTTGAATATGCTTCGTTCCACTCCCGGAGTGACGGTTTATCGACCCGCGGGCCGGCATGAGACAGCAGCAGCCTGGTTGCACGCTGTTCACAACCGGGGGCCGTCCGTGCTTGCCCTGTCGCGCCAGGCCATCCCGTCAGCGGGTACAGACCCTTCAGGAGTCGCCAGGGGCGCTTACCTGGCGCGTGACTGCCAGGATCCGGATCTGCTGATGATTGCGTCGGGATCGGAGCTCCCGCTCTCTCTGGCGGCAGCCGAATTGCTGGAAGGGGAGGGGATCAAGGCCCGTGTGGTTTCCATGGTATCCATGGAGGTGTTCGAACAGCAGGATAAGGCTTACCGTGAAGAAATCCTGCCGCCGGCAATGCGCAAGCGCCTTGCCGTGGAAGCGGGTTCTGCCATTCCCTGGTACCGGTATACCGGACTGGATGGCAAAGTGCTGGGCATCGATCGCTTCGGCGCCTCGGCGCCCGGCGCGCGGATGATGGAAGAGTACGGCTTCACGGCCGAAGACATCGCCCGGGCTGCCAGAGAGCTGTTCTCGGGCGAGGAGACATCCGGGGCATGAGTGACTTTTGGCCCTTGAAGGCTTGAGTAAACAAGAGGACCGGGCGCAAGCTTATCGCGCCCGGTCCTCTTAAATGGAGCCGAAGGTGAGAATCGAACTCACGACCTATTCATTACGAGTGAATTGCTCTACCGCTGAGCCACTTCGGCGGCCGATACCTATCTTACAAGGCAAAAAAATACCTGTCAAGCAAAAGCCCGCAGACAGATAAAAAGGGCTGTCTCTCACGCTTTGCAGCTTTGAAAGACAGCCCGGCCGGTCAGGATCCTATACGGGATCAGACATCCAGATAGGGGATCTCGTCGGCTTCAAATTCACGGGCGGCATACTGCCTGTCAAGCGACAGAACCGCGCCCGGATGATCTCCTGCCCGTTTCCAGAACATGACATTGTCGTTGCCGTTCACTTCTTCTTCGATCTGCTCAAGGATGTACCAGTCGAGGAAGATCCTGGCGGCGCGATCGCCGTCCTCTTCGGCTGCCGCTGCCATTTTGTCGATAGAGTCGGTAATGAACTCTTCGTGGGCCAAAGCCGCTTCAAAGACTTCGAGGGCGTCGGCCCAATCACCACCGGCTTCCTCAATCGGAGCCAGCTCTACCTCTTCACCCCGCATCATCAGATAGCGGATGAAACCCTCAGCGTGTACGATTTCTTCCCTGTACTGGACATACATCCAGTTGGCGGCGCCTGGCAAATCATTCTGGTTGAGCCAATTGCTCAGCGCCAGATATAGGTAAGCTGAATAGTATTCCTTGTTGATCTGTTCGTTAAAAAGTTTTCTAAGTCTGTCAGTCATCTTCATCGTCAATACACTCACTTTCATATGGATTTCAATCTTGTTGCCATTATAACGGTTCAGGCGGTCCTGATTGTGTCGCGTGTTACTTCGAAACACTGCTTTTGCGCGGGTTTGACCTCTAATCCCTTAGCCGGTTCCTGCATTTCATGGTAGAGTAAAACAAGTAGGAAAAGTTAGGATTCCAAGCGGAAAAGCGGGGCGAGCATGCAGATTTCGGAAATCCGATGGGCGACCGGGATTGCCGGCGGACAAACGCAACGTTTCCGGATGCCAATCGGCCTTGGGGTCACCTGGATTCGCCTGGCTCCAACCGAAAAATCGGAACTCTTTTTTCCGCGTCTCCAATCAGAACTCATTTATGCACCAGACGGATCCGAACGCGCAGACAGCTGGACTCCGGATCAATACTGGCAGTTCATATTCCGTGAAGAAGATCTCTTCTTTTCGTATTCCAGCGATCAATCCACCCACCAGAGAGAACATTTCTTCAGACAATCCATTATTGGTTGTGAAAGCAGCACACTCGAAGGCCGGCTCGATTATTCCCTGCTGGCGGGCATGGCCGCGTCAGCTGATAAAAGAAGACATGTCGAGCAGTTGCTCCTCAGATTGGATCAGGCGAGATGTTACCTGTTCGACCGGCGCGGGCCGGCCGGAAGGATCCTGTCTTTGCAAGCCGATCTGGAAGATTGTCGCGACGAAATGAGTCGACTGGACGATGTCGCCGGAGAGTCTTCCTCGATTCTCCCCGTGATTGAACAAATGGAGAAAAAATTAAGCTCATTGAGAGCGGAGGACCGCCAACTGGCAGGTGAGCAAACGCTGATCAAACATCAGCTGAACAAGGAGGAGTACGAAACCCTGATACATTTGAGGGGACAATTGTCGGAAACGCTCGAGCGGGAAGGCGTGTATGGCGCCCGCATCACCGAGAAGGGACATAACATCACGGTCCATGAGATGACTCAATTGACCGGTTTGAGAAAAGAGATTGCCGATCTTCAGGCCAGGGTTCAGTCCCTCGAACAGACACTTCTTTCCACCAGGGAGGAACGCATTCAGGTGGAACAGGAACGTATCCTGACTGTCCGCCAATTGGAAGGGTACAAAAGGGAACAGGAAGAGATTGGGGAACAGATCCGTCAAAGTGGTGAAGAAGCGGATCATCAACTCGAAGATGTATCAAAAAATAAAAACGGTCAACGCTTCTCGACCGCTTCTTTTCGCTGGCTTCTGGCCTTGTTGGTTTTGTCCGCCGGCTTACTTTTTCTGCTTATTATTCCGACCCTGGGCTGGGTACTGGCGGGCTTGGGGTTGCTTGCCCTGGTCCTGCTGGGCGCTTATACGGTCTGGCAAATCCACGCAGTTCGTATCCGGTGGATGGCGCAGGGAAAAAATCAGGAAGCCTTGAGCTCGCTCCGGAGCCATCTGCACCAAATGACAGCCCGGATCGCGACCTTGTCGGTCAAGCTTGACCGGCTGGAAAACTACATCGCGGAACTGGATGAAAAGGAAGCGGAAGTCAGCCTGCAAGCCGAAACCGACGGCAGGCAACTCAGACGTATGGAAAGTGAATTGATGCGGTCCATCAGACCCTACGCGGGACCCAGCGAGAAGGTCGAACTGGATCATGTGCTCCAGGCGCTGTCCAGGCAGCGTGAATCCAGCGCTTACTATAATGAATTTGCCGCTGATCTTGAGCGGCGCATCGCGGAACTCAAGCACGGCCGGTCGGATGAGGAGATGAAACGCGAATACGAGCGCGCCTCCAAAAGTCTAAGTGAGTTGGGAGGGGCGCTGATTGTCGATGACCTTCACACGCGGGCCGGACAGCTCACCCAGTCACGGATCAATCTTGCGTCTGCCATGGATGAGTTGGAAGCTGAGCTGAAAAGGCAGCGGCAGATGCTGACGGATTCAAGAGAAGCTCTGGTCATGATGAGCAGTCTACAACGGAAACACGATACGCTTTCAGATGCGCTGATCGCTGCTCTTGATGACTTTCACCGGATGAACGCGGCGGCGGCCTGGCTGAAAGAGCTTCTGGGTCAATGGAAAGAGATTGATCCGGTCAGCTGGATGATCAGGTCTTCGGCCTATCTCAGCCGCATGACCGGAAGAAGGCCGGGGAGATCCCGCCCGACTCCGGTGGAAGGGAAAGTGAGATCCCCGAGATTGGCAGGCGCGCCTTTGCCCGGGAGACCCGCGGGTTTAATCGACCATGACCTCTTTGCCGCTGCGCCGCAATCGGCACGCTACCTGGCATTAAGACTTGGTCTTGCGGCTCTTGAAACACAAGCAAAAGAATCGACGTCACCCCTTTTCCTGCTTGAGCCTTCTATTCCGTCAGGCTATTCGCAAATTCAGTATTTTGTCGATACACTGGAGGAGTGGGCCATGGAAACCGGTCGGCAGCTGGTCTGTTTGACGGCCAACCAGGTCTTGATTTCCTTGGCTGAGGAACGGAAAATGAATATCTACTACCTGGGATGAATCGAGGATAAAGATATGAAAGATGGAATCAGAAGAATCGAAGACGCGTTGGAGGCTTTGAAAGCGTCCGGAGTCTACAGTGAGGAAAGGGTTCTGACGGTCCCTCAAGGCAGTCGGATTGACACCCTGGATAAGGAAGACCTGCTCAACATGTGCGCCAACAACTACCTGGGTCTGTCCAACAATGAAGCCCTGGTTCAGGCCGCCAAGTCGAGTTATGACAGATGGGGATACGGGCTTTCCTCCGTCAGATTCATCTGCGGCACCCAGCTCCTGCATAAGGAGCTTGAAGCCGGGTTATCAGATTTTTTCGGATTTGAAGATGCCATTCTTTACTCCTCCTGCTTTGACGCCAATGGCGGGCTTTTTGAAACGATTCTGACAGAGGAGGACGCGGTGATCAGCGACCGCCTCAATCACGCCAGCATCATTGACGGGATTCGCTTGAGCAAGGCCAAGAGATATGTTTATGACAACAATGATATGGCCCAGCTCGAAGCCCGGCTGAAGGAAGCAGACCAGGCGGGAGCCCGCACCAAACTGATCGCGACGGACGGGGTTTTTTCCATGGATGGGATCATCGCCGACCTCAAATCTGTTTGTGATCTGGCCGACCGCTACCAGGCGCTTGTCATGGTGGATGATTCGCATGCCTCCGGTTTTGTCGGTGCCAACGGACGGGGGACGCCTGAGTACTGTGAAGTTGAAGGGCGGATCGACATCATGACAAGTACACTGGGCAAGGCGATGGGGGGCGCGTCAGGTGGTTTTACCCTCGCAAGCAAGCCGGTGGTTGACTGGCTCCGTCAAAAGAGCCGCCCCTACCTTTTCTCCAATACCCTGGCGCCGGCCATCGCGGCCACTTCACTCAAGGTGCTAGAACTGCTGAAAGATGACACCAGCCTGATCGAACGTCTAAGCAAGAATACAGACTATTTTCGCCAAGGTGTCGTGGCGGCGGGGCTTGACGTGATCCCGGGCAGTCACCCCATCGTGCCGGTCATGATCTACGACGCGGTCAAGGCCATCCAGGTGGCTGATTATCTGCTGGATCTGGGTGTTTACGTAATCGCCTTCAAGTTCCCGGTTGTGCCGGAGGGCAAGGCGCGCATTCGGACACAGGTCTCTGCCGCCCACACCCGGGAGGATCTCGATTTTGCCATTGATTGTTTCGCCCGGGCCAAAGCAAAATTCGGGCTTTGACAAATGAAATAAGTCCTCTTATAATGACCCTTGCTCGCACCATTAGCTCAGTTGGCAGAGCAACTGACTCTTAATCAGTGGGTCCGGGGTTCGAATCCCCGATGGTGTACCAAAAAAGTGGCTGCCGTGTCCGGCGGTCACTCTTTTTTTTGCAATCCCGCGCCGCTTATCTGTATTCAAAACTTGCCAGGGCGCTGTCATCAACGACCGCGATCCAGGTGAGCCCCGGATTGAGGATCAGCTCCTCATCGTCGAGATAATAAACGATGGGATCTGTATGCGAAGTCTTTTCCCAACGGATGGTGTACTTCCGGGCTCCTGTCAGGTAGACCGCCTCCCCCTGGCCAATCCAGTTGATGCTGATGTGTACGCCGTTCGGCATCAGGCCGTGGGGGCGGTGCAGTACGATAATATTGGCGATGTCGACCGGCTGCCCGCTCTGTTCATCGGACAGAAGCTGATCATCGTTGTATTTGTGGTAAACCTTTCGATCGGGGTCGTATCTGAAAGATTCCCTGAGTCCGGAATAACGGTAATTAACCTGAGTTACCCGTTCCCCAATCCCGGGCCGGGCGTAATGATCCCGGACGTAAAGGCCTTGAACCGGTTCCTCCGGTTGAATGGTTCCATACTTCCTTTCTGCCCGCCGGTAGGCAGACTCCATGGTGGTATACAGGTTATGGGGGGCCACCCGGTGTTCTGTCCGGTAAAAAATATCATAATCACCTTTAAGCGCGTCAAGGATCCTGATTTGACCGACAAGGGGGCTGGCTTCGATGACCCGGTAGTTGCCTGCGTAGCAGTAAAAGGCCTGGTGCTGAGCCACCAGATCCAGGTAGGCAGGCCGAGCACTCCTGACAGGGCCGATAATGCCTTCCTGCGCGTCCGTCAGCAGGAGGAGGCGGGTGGTCCGGCCTTCAGTCATCATCTGGTAAATCAGCTTTGCCCGATCCAGGCCCGACTGAGGGCGGGCGGCGGCGACGTTGTTGATCATGAAGGCAATGGGAAAGCGGCCGGGGAAGAGGGGTCTGGCATCAGTCAAAGGTGGCGCCTGGGTGACCGGGGGCTGCGCAGGGGGAATCGTGGTCGTTTGCACCGTTGGCAGAGCTGGGGCGTTCCCGGTGTCTGTCTCTTCTGCCTCCTTGTTCGTGCATGAAAAAAGCGTCGGGATAAGAAGCAGGACAAGAAGGAAAACGGATGACTTCCTGATCAAGCGGAGACCGGTCCTCGCGTACTTTCTTCGCATACGGCATCACCTCCTAAATCAATTAAATCAATGATATCACGTCGCCTGTGCTATTATTCGAAGTGCCCCTTGTTCCGCATATGCCTGACGAAAGTGATAAGGAGATGACCAGAACCGATTTTCTCGCCACGCTGAACCGGTGGATCCATGAATCAACTTCGACCGTATTTTTCGGAGGAGCCGGGGTATCGACTGAATCCGGCCTCTTGGATTTCCGAAGCCCGGCAGGTATTTACTCCCAGGAGGGAGGGGCGGAAGCTTACCTGACGCTTGAATTTTTGAACGCGCGACCGGAAGCATTCTACGATTTCTACCGCAACTATTTCATGGTGACCGGCCTTGAGCCCAATCCCGCTCATCTCAAGCTTGCTGAAATGGAAAAGCTGGGCTTATTGTCAGCTGTCATCACCCAAAACATCGATGGACTCCACCAGCAGGCAGGCAGCCGTCGCGTCCTTGAATTGCACGGCAACGGAACCCGGTTTTACTGCCAGCGGTGTGGCAGGGACTACTCCATGGAAGAAGCCATGGCCGCTGAGGGTGCCTTCTATTGCCATGATCTGGATTGTGGCGGCCTGGCGCGCCCGGATATTGTCATGTACGGTGAAGCTCTGGATGCCGACACAGTGACCGCGTCAGCCCGGGCCATCGCAGAGGCGGAACTCCTGATCGTGGGGGGATCCTCCCTGACTGTTTACCCCGCCGCGGGGATGATCCATTATCGAAAAGGTGATTCCAGGTTGGCCTTGATCAATCTGGAGACGACCTCTTATGATGAGGATGCCGATCTGGTGGGTTCCTGGCCCATCGGGGCATTGTTTGCGGAGCTCCGCCTGGATCCCGTTGAATAATCGCATGAATTTTGCTAGCATATCTTAGGTTCTCGATGGATAAGTGGAGGTAATCACCTTTGGACGGCAATAGCTGTACCGGCCCTCTGATGAGGGTAATTCTGGAAACACAAACAATGGTCGCAGGCAATCGCGGTTCGCTTTGGTTCGATCTGATCCTTATTTTCATTCTCATCCTGATCAATGGCTTTTTTTCGGCTGCTGAAATGGCGGTCCTGACTCAGAATGACAATAAAATCCGACAGATGGCGGGGACAGGTCATCCCAAGGCCAAGCGGCTTCTGCGTTTCATCGACAACAAAAGCCGCTTCCTGTCGACCATTCAGGTCGCCATTACCTTTGCCGGTTTCCTGTCGAGTGCCTTCGCCGCGGAGAAAATCGCCGGCAGACTTTACCTCTCTTTTGACCCCCTCGGACAGACGCCCTCGTTGCGTACAGTCTTTGTAATCCTCCTGACGATTCTTCTTTCCTACATCACCCTGGTCCTGGGTGAGCTGGTTCCCAAGAGACTGGCACTTCGCAAACCCGAAGCCCTGGCGCTGTCTGTCGCGGGTATCCTGCACCTGTTCGATCTGCTCTTTTATCCTTTCACCAAGTTGCTGGAACTGTCCGGCAACGCGGTGATCCGCCTGTTTGGGATTGATCCGTTTGAGACAGCTAAACAGGTAACCGAAGAAGAGATCCGGATCATGGTTGAGGCCGGGGCGGGCAGCGGCGATCTTCACGAAGAGGAAGCCGTGCTGATCAATAATATCTTCGCTTTTGATGATAAGGACGCGTCAGAAATTATGACACCACGGGTATCCATCACAGGCATCCCGGCTGACGCGACTTACGATCAGGCGGTTGAGACCGCCGCTAACGCGCGTTACTCGCGATTCCCAGTCTACGGTGAGGATATTGACGACATTTTGGGCGTGCTCACCGTCAAAGATCTCCTGCGTGTTGCTAGAGATCAGGGAGCAGAGGGGTTTGAGCTTGGCCAAATCCTGCGGCCGACTTACTTTGTGCCGGAAGGCAAGAAGATTGATTTGCTTTTCAAGGAAATGAAAAGAAGGCAGATTACCATGGCCGTCGTTGTCGACGAGTACGGGGGAACCGAGGGCATTGTAACCCTGGAAGACCTGCTCGAAGAGATCGTCGGTGAGATCGAGGACGAATATGACGCGCCTGAGGCGAGCGTGACGGCCAACCCCGATGGTTCATACGTCTTCAGCGGTCTTTTGACACCGGCGGAGGCCGGCCGCTATGTGCCCGAACTGGACGCTTTGAAAGAAGATGATGATTTCGACACCATCGCGGGTTTTGTTCTTTCCCTGCTCGGCTATATACCGGATCAGGATGAGAAGCCGGAAGTAATCTTTGACCATCTCAAATTTACCGTCCTGGAAATGAAAGACAGACGGATCGCCAGGATTATGCTTGAAATCCTGCCAACCGATGAAGAAGACCGTTCCGACGGTAACAGATCCCGGAACCAGACCGGAAATGATGAACTCCCCTAGGAAAAAAGAATGACCCACGCAGAAGATTTGTCAGGCCCCAAGGCCGCTTACCCATCAGGCGAAACTGCCTGCCTCACCCCGCTTGATCAATTGGAGGATCTGCTGGATTCCGACCTCCATTCAGGTCTTGAATCCCCGGAAGCGCAGATCCGGCTGGACTTGTTGGGTCCCAATGAGCTGGAAGGGGAGAAGAAGACTTCCCTGGCGCTTAAGCTCTTCAACCAATTCAAGGACTTCCTGATTCTCATTCTGATCGCGGCGGCCGCTATTTCCGCGGCCCTGGGCGAAACCATTGACGCCCTGATCATTTTTGCGGTTGTCCTGATTAACGCGGTGCTGGGCGCCATCCAGGAAAACCAGGCGGAGAAGGCGCTGGACGCCTTGAAGAAGATGACGGCCGTCTATGCGCGGATCATCCGGGGAGGTGAGACGCTCCAGATTCCCTCGTCCCGGCTGGTGCCCGGGGATCTGGTCCAGCTTGAGGCGGGGGACGTGGTGCCCGCTGACATCCGCCTGTTTGAATCGGTTAACCTCAAGGCCAATGAATCCGCCCTGACCGGTGAATCAGTTCCTGTCGACAAGGACGCTTACGCGCTCTTTGCGGAGCTCCCTGATCTTGGGGACCGTCAGAATATGGTCTTCAGCGGCATGGAAATCACTTATGGGCGCGGAGCAGGCCTGGTTGTCTCAACCGGACAGGAGACAGAAATTGGCAGGATCGCCGACAGACTGAAACAAATCGAGACGGAAATGACCCCACTCCAGGTCAATCTGAATAGACTGGGTAAAGTCATCGGCCTTTTCTGTCTGTTGATCTGTGCTGTCATTTTCGGAGTTGGCCTGCTCCAGGGTGGCAAGCCCCTGCCACTCTTCATGGCCGCCATCAGCCTGGCCGTGGCGGCCATCCCCGAGGGCTTGCCCGCAGTCGTTACCATCCTGCTTGCCTTGGGCATGAAGAGGATGGCAAGGGAGAATGCCATCGTCAAGCGCCTGCTCGCAGTGGAGACCCTGGGCAGTGTCAACACCATCTGCTCCGACAAAACGGGAACACTGACCCAGAATGAGATGACGGTGACCCGCCTTTACGCCGACCAGGCCTGTTTTTCTGTCACGGGGGCCGGTTACTCAAGGCAAGGTGAGATCCGGTTCATGGGAGATGAAGAAGAGGAAGACACGCTCCAGCCGCTGGTCGAACGGATGCTCACCATCGGTGCCCTATGCAACGACGCGGTGCTGGTTGAGTCAGGCCCAGACGGAGCGACCAGCATGATTGGAGACCCAACGGAAGGCGCCATTTTGACGGCCGTCGCCAAAGGCGGCCTGTCGGTCAGCCATTTGCGATCCTCCTATCCTTTGATCTGGGAAAAACCCTTTGATTCCGGCCGCAAGATGATGTCGGTCGGTTGTCTGCTGGATAACGGCCGACCCTATTCACTGACCAAGGGCGCGCCCGACAACGTCCTGCTTGCCTGTGATCATGAAATGACGGTGAGCGGAATCATTCCCATGACGGATGAACGCCGGCGGCTGATCCTGGAACAGAATTCAGCCTTCGCCAGACAGGCCTTGAGGGTGCTGGCCTTCGCTTTCAAAATTCATCAATCTGATTCCTTTGAGAAGGCTGAGGAGGCCATGGTCTTCAGCGGTCTGATGGGCATGATCGACCCCCCCAGACCTGAAGCGAAAGAAGCCATCGAGGTCTGCCACAGGGCAGGGATCGACGTGGTCATGATTACCGGTGACCATGAAGAAACAGCCGCGGCCATCGCCAATGAGCTCCAATTGCGCGGACCGGAAGACGGGGTGCTGACCGGCAGGCAGCTGGAGGTCATGGACGATCAGGAGCTGTTTGAAAAGAGTGAATCAACCTCGGTTTACGCGCGTGTCTCGCCCGAGCATAAGGTACGGATTGTCGAGGCCTTGAAACGGGCTGGCAGAATCGTTTCCATGACGGGAGACGGCGTCAATGACGCGCCTGCCCTGAAGAGAGCAGACATCGGGGTGGCCATGGGCATCACAGGAACTGAGGTGGCTAAAGGCGCCGCCGATATGATTCTGACCGATGACAATTTTGGCACCATTGTCAAAGCGGTTGAAGAGGGCCGTGTCATCTACGCCAACATCAGGAAAGTAGTTGGTTTTCTGCTCTCATGCAACGTGGGCGAAATTCTGGTGATTTTCCTGACCACCATGCTCTTT
This sequence comes from Clostridiaceae bacterium, assembly GCA_012511735.1. Lineage (GTDB taxonomy): Bacteria > Bacillota > Clostridia > Saccharofermentanales > DTU023 > UBA4923. The sequence continues at coordinate 19,433 of JAAZFK010000207.1, forward strand.
GGGCCGGCTTACGCGCCCTTGATTCCGGTTCAGCTGCTCTGGCTGAATCTGGTGACCGACAGTTTCCCCGCGCTGGCCTTGGGGCGGGAGCAGTCCGAGCAGGGAGTCATGCTCCGTCCGCCCCGGGGGAGAAATGAGAAAATCCTCAACCGCCCCATGCTCTGGTCCATTGTCTTCCAGTCGATTGCCATTTTCCTGACCGTCTTTGCTGCCTTCAACCTGGGCCGTTATTTCTATCCGGACCTCCTGGCGGGTGGACGCCTGGCGACCCACTTCACCTTGATGCCACAGGCGGGCGCCAGTCCGTCATGGGGGGCGCATACCTATGCTTTCGTGGCCTTGGTACTGTCCGAGCTCCTGCGCGTCTACTCAGCGAGATCAGAACGTTTGACGGTATTCAAGCAGGGACTCTTCTCCAACAAATCACTCAACAGGGCCGTCCTTTTATCTCTGGCTCTCACCCTGGCGGTCGTCTATATACCTCTGCTTGACCGCTATTTCAGAACTATTCCACTCGTTCTGCGTGATTGGGGCATCATCCTGCTTCTGGTGCTGGCGCCATTTATCTCCGGCGAGCTATTCAAAGTATTTTATTTCAGGAGGGAGGACAGCCGGTCCGATACTTGACGAGGCCAGCCTTAAAGGCTATACTCACACCCGTATAAGTAGAAGTTCCGCTTCTCACCTCCAGCGCGAGCGAAGAGGTTTACAACTACCGGCCTGGGCAGGCGGTTTTGATGGGCGGAACTGATCCGCTTTTTTGTTGCCCTAAAAGGAGGCTCGATATCAGACAATCAAACAGAGCCCACGCGATCAATGAGGAAATTCGTTTTCCCCAGGTCAGGCTCGTGGACGAAGATGGGAATATGGTTGGTGTTGTCCCGATCGAAGATGCCAGGCGAAGAGCGTACGACGCTAACCTGGACCTGGTACTTATTTCTCCGTCCCCGGATAATCCGGTCTGCAAGATCATGGATTACGGGAAGTTCATATTTGAACAGGAGAAGAAAAAGCGCGAAGCGAGAAGAAATCAAAAGATCGTCAATGTCAAGGAAGTCCAGTTGAAATTGACGACCGAAGAACATGATTTCGATGTCAAGGTCCGAAATGCCAGGCGCTTCCTGGAGGCGGGCGACCGCGTCAAGGTGGTGATTCGTTTCAGGGGCAGGGAGATGGCCCACACGGATCAGGGCTATGGCGTGATGGAGGACTTCGCTGAGGCGGTTTCAGACCTTGGAGCCGTAGATCGCCAGGCCAGGGCCGAGGGCCGGAACATGATTATGTTCTTGTCACCGCTGAAAGAATGATGTCGGGGGTTTGGCCCCGATGACCAATAAAAGGAATGAAAAGCTGAAGGGAGGCTTTATATGCCTAAGCAGAAAACACACAGCTCGTCCAAAAAACGGTATAAAGTGACCGGTACGGGGAAGTATCTCCGTTCACAAGCCTTTACGAGCCATATTTTGACTAAAAAATCACCAAAGAGAAAGCGCAAGCTACGCAAAACGACCCTGGTCTCCGCCCAGGACGCCAAGCGTCTGCGCCGCCTGTTGCCTTACAAGTAACAAGGTGGTCTTGATTTAGAAGGGGAGGATATACCATGTCCAGAGTAAAAAGAAGTACGGTCTTGCGCCGCCGACATAAAAGAGTGCTGAAGCGGGCCAAGGGCTATTTTGGCCGTAAGGGGACGCAGTACAGGGTCGCCAATCAAGCGGTCATGAAATCAGGTCAGTATGCCTACAGGGATCGGCGGAGGAAAAAGCGTGATTTCCGTCGGTTGTGGATCGCGCGTATCAACGCAGCCGCGCGAGTCAACGGCATGAGCTACAGCCGGTTCATCAACGGCTTGAACTTGGCGGGCGTTGCCCTCGACAGGAAGGCTCTGGCCGACCTGGCCGTCAATGATAAGAATGGATTCGCCGAGCTGGTCAATATTTCAAAAAGCGCGCTGAATCTTTCTTGATGAGAAGAACGAAAACCATGGTGTTGGGTGAAGGCGGATGAATCCGCCTTCATTCTCGATGCGGGTATGAATCGGAGATGTCATGAGACGGATCGAATCGAAAGATAACCCGGTCTATAAGAAACTGGCCGCGCTCAGGTCTGCTTCCTACGCCGCTAAAAACAAGCTGGTGGCAGTCGAGGGACTCAGACACGTGCTTGACGTATTGTCGTCGGGTTACGATCCGGCTTATCTTTACTTTTCCGATGATGAAAAAGGAAAAGACGCCCTGAAGGCTGTTCTTGAAATGGACCGGGAGACGGTCGGGGAGGGGGATGACCGGTTGATCCAGCTTCCCGCTCATCTTTTTCACAGGGCAACGGCTCAAAAGGCGTCGCAAGGCTTGATCGCTCTTTTTCCATACCGGATGGCTGATCTCGAAACCTTTCTGAGTGCCGTTGCAGAGGCGGGGTCGGCCTGTCAACTCCTGATTCTGGAGGCGATCCAGGATCCGGGAAATGTGGGCACTCTGATCCGGACGGCGGATGCGCTGGGCCTTGACGGTGTGCTGCTTGAAGCGTCCTGCGCAAGTGTATGGAACGCCAAGACGGCGGCGGCTTCAATGGGATCTCTTTTTCATCTGCCGGTTCTGGCTCCGTCAGGAAGCCTGGGGGAGACCCTGGACCGATTGAAGGCGGATGGTTTCGAGTTGATCGGAAGTGGGCTCAAGGGCCAGGGCCTGGCAGAGGCGAGGCTGACAGGAGCGAAGACAGCCCTGATGCTCGGCAATGAAGGCAGCGGTCTTTCCGACGAAGCGGCCTTGCGGGCGGACCGGATCCTGACCATCCCCATGAAAGGGGAGGCGGACTCCCTCAACGTCGCGTCGGCCGGTGCCATCTTGCTTTGGGAGCTTGTCAAACAGAGAACCGCGCCGGATCGCGGTCTGGTATAAGGTCGCCGGCTATGTTAATATTATCGGTGGTTCATTCCCTTTCATCGTTCTGGGCCCTGTCCGGCCGGGACGCTGATACGGGAGTATAGGAGGA
>JAAZFK010000208.1 GCA_012511735.1 Clostridiaceae bacterium
ATGAGCATTACCAGGGTGACAACCCTTCATTTGTCAATCCCGTCTTCGAGCGCTATCCCGCCCCTGAAATGCTGTCATATTTCAGGAAGATGGGCCTTCTGACCATTGAGGATAAAGAACAGCGTGTCTACCCACGATCATTTCAGGCGCGATCAGTCACCTTGCTCCTCTTGAACGCTCTGCGGATCAAGGAGATCCAGCTTGTCTTCCCGGTCAGGATCACGGAGCTGAGCAAACCGGATCATGAATTTTTGCTGAAGACCGATCAGGGTGACAGCCTGACGGCAGGCGCCGTCATTGTCGCGGCGGGCAGCTGCGCCTCTCCTGATCTGGGCGGCGGCCGCTCGGGCTATGAACTCCTCCAATCACTGGGTCACCGCTTGAATGAACCGGTTCCCTCTCTGGTTCCTTTGACCCTGTCACCTCATCCCCTGATCAAGTTTGCCGAAGGGGTGCGCTTTCGCGGAGCGGTTACTTTCATTCCGAGTGAGGGATCGGGAAGAAGAACTCAGGGGGAATATCTGATCACCAAGTACGGTTTATCGGGTATCGCGGCCATGGAATTGGGGTCTGCGGTCGCGGGGTCAAAAGCCGGTTCAATGAGCCCGGGTTCAATCCGCATCGATTTTTTGCCCGAGCTTGGTCTGGAAGAAATCGAGAGGATTCTCCATGCGTCGGAGGTCGCTGACGATGACTGGCGTATCGCCATGTCGGGGCTGGTGCCCGATAAGATCGCCCGTGCCCTGGTGACCTGTATCTCCTCATTTGAAGATGACTTGCCCGACCGCCAAGCGATGGTCGAGGCCCTGGCCTCCAAACTCAAGGAAACGGAAGTAGGGGTGACGGGCACCCGGGGCTTCCAGTTCGCTCAGGTGGCCTCAGGAGGCGTGGCGACGACCGATTTTGATCCGCTTACCCTGATGTCCTCGCGGGTACCCGGTTTATTCGCCTGTGGTGAGGTGCTCGATGTCGATGGTGATACGGGGGGCTTCAATCTCTTGTGGGCCTTTGCGTCAGGCCGTCAGGCGGGCGGGTCGGCGGCCTCGTTCCTGAGGAAGGAGCAGGTTTGAATTCGGATTTTGCCCAGGCTCTCCTTGGCTGGTTTGATCGGCAGGCCAGGTCGCTGCCCTGGCGCCAGCCGTCTGGCGGGTCCCACCGCCGCGATCCCTATGCCGTGATTGTCTCCGAACTCATGCTCCAGCAAACGCAGGTCACAACTGTGATTCCTTATTATGAGAGGTTCATGGAGCGCTTTCCCGATTTTTCAAGTCTGGCGGAAGCGGATGAGACGGAAGTCCTGAAATATTGGGAGGGGCTTGGTTATTACCGGAGGGCCAGGAATCTGCATGCGCTGGCCAGGCAGGTTATTGATGAGTTTAATGGCCGGTTGCCGGTTGATCGCAAACAGCTTCTTGGACTTCCCGGCATCGGTCCTTATACCGCGGGCGCCATCCGGTCCTTCGCTTATGATCTGCCTGAGCCGGCTGTTGACGGCAATGTGGTGCGCGTCTTTGCCCGCCTGAACGCCATCGCTCATCAACAGGGAGATCCTGCGGGTCAGCGGGCCGTCAGGGAGCGTGTGTCCGGACTGATCCCCGGAGCCAGGGCAGGTGATTTCAGTGAGGCCTTGATGGAGCTTGGCGCCACCGTCTGCCTGCCGGGCACACCCGACTGCGGGTTTTGCCCCCTGGCACGATTCTGTCGCGCCCTGGCCCTGTCCCGGGTCAATGACTATCCCGTCAAACGAAAAGACCGGGAAAAACCCGTCAGCCGGCTGACTTACCTTCTGATACATCAGGAGTCAGATGTCCTCTGCCAACGCCGGCCCAAA
>JAAZFK010000003.1 GCA_012511735.1 Clostridiaceae bacterium
ATTGTATATTTCATAAATGTTACAGTCTTCTCTTTCTCTCTTTCCCCGTGAACATGCGCAAACAATTTGCAGAGCAAAAAACAACAATAGATTTGCGCGAATCGGGGAATTATTTTGACCGTCTACTAAGATAGACCAGCGCGGCGGCGAGTCAAAGCCTTAAAAAGCCGAAAGTTTTGACGTCGAATCACCTCTTTCTTGTCAGAAGGGTTGAAGGTGATCTGTGCATTTCACGATGTAATAGCATAACGAGCGAAATTTATATAACAATATCAACAGAAATCATACCAACTTAAGGTCAAGATCCAATCCTTCTGGATAAGCCGAAAGGTCGCCCTTAACGTGCTTACAAGCTTTTCCGGTTGTCAGAAAAACTGTTTTTCGTCCTTTTTATGGTCCTGGTCCTGTGAAATCCGGCTGTACAAGGTCTTTGGAAAGGGTCTAGAATGGAATCGTTGAGCGCGGCAGCGCCATGGCAAGAGGGAGGATCGGGATGAGTAAAGATACTTTGTTGGAGATGATTCAGGCCTATTCTGAAGCGGGAGGGCCATCGGGTTTCGAGCATGAAGTCGCGGAGACGGTCATCCGCTTCACCGGCGATCTGGGAGATACCAGCCGGGATTCCATGCAGAATGTCTATATTCGCCGTCATGGCAATACAGGTGACCGGGTCCATGTCCAATTGGACGCCCATCTTGATGAAGTTGGTCTGATCGTTCAGTCGATACGGGACAACGGCATGTTGGCAGTCCTTCCTCTCGGATCCTGGGTGCCGGGGAATATTCCAGCCCATCTCTTTCGGGTCAGGGCCCGGGACGGCAGCTGGGTTCCGGCGATCTCCACCAGCAAACCGCCTCATTATCTGTCTGAAGCGGAGCGGAAGCAGGCCGTCAGCCTGGAACAGATCGAGCTTGATATTGGCGCATCCTCAAAAAAAGAAGTAGAGGAAAATTTTGGCATAGGACTTGCGGCTCCCGTTGTTCCGGATGTTCCATTTGTCTATCGGGAAGCGCATGGCCTGCTCCTTGGCAAGGCCTTCGATTGCCGGCTGGGTTGTGCCGCCATGTCAGGCACCTTGAGAGCGCTTGAAGGGGAAAGCCTTCAGGTTGACGTCACCGCGGCTTACTCCGTCCAGGAGGAGGTTGGAGGCCGAGGCGCCATAGTGACCGCCAGACAGATCAGAGCCGATCTGGCCATTGTCTTTGAGGGGACTCCTGCGGATGATAATTTCGCGGGGCCCGGCCAAAGTCAGACCGCTCTCGGCAAAGGACCCATGCTTCGCCATATGGACCGATCCATGATCACGCATCCAGGTTTTCAAAGCTATACCCTGGCGCTTGCCACAGAACTTGGCATCCCGGTTCAGGAAGGGGTGAGAAGTGGCGGCGGGACCAATGGGGGGTTGATCCATACGGCAGGCGCGGGTATTCCCACCATTGTGATCGGGGTACCTGTCCGTTATATTCACACCCATTACGGATGGGCCAGGCTGGCGGACCTTGAAAAGGCGGTCACTCTCGCGACCGCCCTGCTCAAGTCTTTCGACGATTCAATCCTTGACCGCCTGATCTACTAGGGTTGTTCGGGCGCCTCGATCGCCTCCCTGATCATGGCTTCAGCGAGGATGGGGTTGGCCCGGCCGCCTGTTTCTCGCATGACGCCCCCAATCAAGGATCGCATGGCGCTTTCCTTGCCTTTGAGGAAGTCCTTGACGGCGCGATCATTGGCCTGGATCGATCGTTCTACCGACGCCATCAATTTTTCTCGGTCATTGATCTGGGCCAGGTCGTGTTCCTCAATGTAAAGGTCAGGGTCGAAATCCTCTTCCATCAAGGCTTTCAGCACCTTGCGACCCGTGTTGCTGTTGATCAGGCCTTCAGCCATCAGGTCTGACAGCCGGCCCAAGCTGACAGGGTTGAGTAAATCCTCGACCGTATCCTCCGTATAAAGAGGGGCGACATCCGCCAGGATCATATTGACCAGGGTCTTGGGATTGGTGCTTGCCACAACCGCCCGTTCAAAGAAATCAGACAGCTCCTTGTCGTCCGTCAACCGTTCGGCCTCGTAATCTGTCAAGTCGTAATCATGGATGTATTGCGCTTTTCTCTCATCCGCCAGTCTGGGGATACCGGCACGAATCCGTTCAACTTCCTCCCCCATCACTTCCAGGGGGACCAGGTCAGGATCGGGAAAGTAGCGGTAATCAGCAGCTTCCTCTTTTTTTCGCATGGCCAGTGTCTGGCCGGTCTTTTCATCAAAGCGTCTCGTTTCCTGTACTACGGTGCCCCCTTCTTCGATCAGGGCTACCTGGCGCTTGAACTCGCTGTCGATGGCGCGGGCGATGAAGTTGAATGAATTCAGATTCTTCAGTTCAACCCGGGTCCCCATCGCCTCCTGTCCCTTTTTTCTGACAGAAAGATTGACATCACAGCGCAAAGATCCCTCATTCATCTTGCCGTCGGAGATTCCCGTGTAGCGTGCCATGGCGCGGAGTTTGCGCAGGTAGGCGACCGCCTCTTCACCGTTTCTCATATCCGGCTCCGAAACAATCTCAATCAGGGGGACGCCGCAGCGATTGCAATCGACCAGAGTACCCTCGTCTTCCAGATGGATCAACTTGCCGGCATCCTCTTCGATGTGAATACGGGCAATACGGATCCGCTTGACGCCCTCGCTGGTCGTGATGTCGAGGTAGCCCTGTCTGCAGAGGGGGAAGTCATTCTGCGTCACCTGGTAGGCCTTGGGCAGGTCAGGGTAAAAGTAATTCTTGCGGTCGAAACGCGACCAGGGCTCAATGGAGCAGTGGGTGGCAAGGCCGGCCAGGATGGCGAACTCAGCGACCTGCTGGTTAAAGGCAGGCAGGGCGCCCGGCATGGCCAGACAGACAGGACAGACCTGAGTGTTGGGTGGTGCCCCGAATGTTGTCGCGCATTCACAGAAAAGCTTGTGCTCGGTTTTCAGCTCGATATGAACTTCAAGGCCAATCACAGATTCATAATCTTTAATACTCATTTGGATACCTCCGGCGGGGCGGGAATCAGACCATGCGCGTCTTCATAGAGGGCAGCCAGCCGGTAAAGCGAATGCTCTGAAAACCGCTTGCCCATCAGCTGCATCCCCACCGGGAGCCCCTCTTTTGTCAGGCCGACCGGAACAGAAAGGGCCGGCATCCCGGTCAGGGAGGCCGGTAGGGTAAAGCGGTCATTGCTATACTTGCCGCCACCTGATTCCTCCGGCAAGGTCCCCAAGGGCCAGGCCGGCGTTGCCGTGACAGGGGTCAGGAGGGCATCGCAGCGCTGGAATACTTCTTCAAATTCTTTAATGACCAGCGCGCGCGCCTGGGCGGCCTTCCAGAAATAATCATGATAATTTTCTTCCGAGAGCACGAAGCAACCCAGCAAAATTCGTTGTTTGACTTCGGCACCGAGCGCTTCCGTCCGGGAATGGGTGTAAATCGCTTCCAGTGATTCATTGTCCTGACTGCGATAACCATAATGGATCCCGTCGTAACGGTTCATGGCGGAAAAACCTTCGGCGCTTGAAATAATGTAATAGGCTGCCAGGGAAGCGTCCAGCGTCCTTAAATCCACGGGCAGGATACGCATGCCCTCCGATTCATAGAATTTAAGAGCGGCTTCCAAATGCGAGCGGACCTGGGGATCCAGGTCGTCGGATTTGAAATAGGACTCCGGCCAGCCGATCACACCTTTGGCGGGCCGGTCCGCGAAGGCGTCAGCGTATGAAGTGCCCTGATTGCCGACACTATGGACATCCTTGATGTCGCGGACGGCGATTGCGTCGAGGACCATGGCATTATCCCGGACCGTTCTGGTCAAGGGCCCCACCTGATCCAGTGACGAGGCGAAAGCGGTCACTCCCCGGCGCGAGACCAGGCCGTAGGTCGGCCGCAAGCCGACAAGCCCGCAGAGTGCCGCCGGCTGCCGGATCGAGCCCCCCGTGTCGGAGCCCAGTGAAAAACAGGCCTCCCCTGAGGCGACTGCTGCGGCAGAACCTCCGGAACTGCCGCCGGGAACCCGTTCCAGGTCGTAGGGATTGTGTGTCGGATGAAAGGCGGAGCTCTCCGTGGAGTGACCCATGGCGAATTCGTCCATGTTGAGTTTGCCCAAGAGGACCATTTCCTGTTGGCGCAATAATCTCCAGACGAAGGCGTCGTAAGGGGGGATAAAATTTTCAGTCATCCGTGACGCGTTTGTGGTCAAGATACCCCGGGTCGCGATGTTATCTTTGAGCGCGCCCGGGATTCCTGCCAGAGGCGGCAGGGTCAAGTCCTTGGCCAGCAACTGGTCGACGCGACCGGCCTGCTCCATGGCAGTCTCCCTGGTCAAGGTGATGTAAGCGCCGATGCGGATTTCCTGCCGGTCGATCCTGTCCAGGACAGCCTCTGCCAGCTCCACGGCTGAGAAATCACGTCTTCGCAAAGCTTCGGACAGTTGTTTCAAGTTCAAATCTTTATAATCAATCATTATTTATCCCTCACTCAACAACCGGTGGAACCAGGAAGAAGCCATCCCGTTCTGCGGGGGCGTTGCGGAAAATCTCCTCAATCGTGGGCGGGCGGTCATCGCGATCAGTCAAATGTATGTTGCGGGCATCTGAGGAGCTGAATACCGGCGGAGTATCTCCGGTGTCAACGGCGTCAAGCGCGCCGGCCAGGGCAATTAATTCCGAGAGCTGGCCGCGTGCCTTTGCCTCTTCATCGGGAGACAGGCTGAGCCGCGACTGGGCTTCCAATTTTTTGAGGTCGATCTCAACAAGACGCCGGCCCTGAGGCCTGTCGGCAGGTCCGGTCGTCTTTGGAGAATCCGGTTCCGTGACCAGCCTGATCCCCAATTCGTCAAGTTGCTGCCGGTCAACGAGGGAAGGAGCATCTGTCATAGGATCGGAGGCGTCCTTGATTTTGGGGAAGGCGATGACATCACGCAGAGAGGGTTGGGCGGCCAGAATCATCACCAGGCGGTCAAGACCGAAGGCGAAACCGCCGTGAGGGGGCGCTCCATACTGGAAGGCTTTCAGCATGAAACCA
>JAAZFK010000209.1 GCA_012511735.1 Clostridiaceae bacterium
AAAGAAATACCTACCGAACCGAAGAAAGCAGGAGTCCCGCAGGGGACGTAAACAGCAAAGGCTGTCCCGCCGAGGTGGAAGGATCAACCATCAGGTGCACCCCTCCGCCCTTCGCGCAGGGGTGTTTACATTTTGAAAAGGAGGAATGTCGCATGCCCAGTGAAAAAATACTGGAAATGAAGAAGAAACGGGTCGACGCTTTGGCCAAAGAACTGGAAAATGCCCAGTCGATCGTCTTCGCCGACTACAAAGGCTTGACTGTTGAGCAGGACACGGAAATGCGGGCAGAATTCCGCAACAAGAACCTGACCTACAAGGTAGTCAAGAACTCGATCTCGTCCAGAGCCTTTGACAAGCTCGGAATTGAAGGACTTGATGAAACATTGACCGGGCCGACCGCCATTGCTTACAGCAATGACGATGTCGTACTGGCGCCCCGGCTGGTCCGGGAGTTCTCGGAGAAGTTCCGCAAGATGAGCATCAAGGGTGGAATCGTTGGCAAGGAAGTTCATCCGCTTGACTACATCATGGCCTTGTCCCGCGTCGAATCGCGTGAGAACCTGTACGGGAAGTTGCTCTTTATGATGCTCTACCCCCTGACCGCTTTTGCGCAGGTGACCGCGCAGATCGCCGAGAAAAAGCAGGAAGATCCCCAGGAGGTCACCGAAGAAGTGACCGGGGAAACCGAAGAAATCCAGCAAGCCCCCGTATCAGAGGCTGATCCCGAAGAGGCCGGCGAACCGGTCCAGGAAAAAGAAGAATAAACAGGAGGAAAGAATCGTGGATAAAGAAAAAATTGCCGGCATCTTGGACGCCGTGAAGAACCTTACCATTTTGGAGCTGAATGACCTGGTGAAAGCCATGGAGGAAGAATTTGGCGTTTCTGCCGCAGCCATGGCTGTGGCGGCCCCTGCGGCGGGCGGCGATGCCGGCGCTGTAGAGGCTGAGAAGACGGAATTCGATGTCATTTTGAAGAACGCCGGCCAGGCTAAACTTGCCGTCATTAAGGTGGTTCGTGAGCTGACCGGACTTGGTTTGAAAGAAGCCAAGGCCCTGGTCGACGAAGCGCCCAAGCCGATCAAAGAGAAGATCGGTAAAGATGACGCGGAAGACGCCGCCAAGGCACTTCGTGAAGCTGGCGCTGAAGTGGAAGTCGAGTAATCCCGCAAGGAATCCCGACCCGGAAAGGCGCGGCCGCAAGGTCGCGCCTCTTTTATCTCAGTGATTGTTCTTGGTGGCTTGCAAGTCCTGGGGGGCGGAAACCGGCTTGCTTTCCCGGGGAGTTACCTTGAAATGATTCTCAAATTCGTGAGCGAAACGGTTGAAGCGTTTGAGCAGCTGCTTGCGGGCGATGATGCCCAGGAAGAGTCCGTCCCGGTCGGTTACGCAAAGATAGTTGGCGTTGACCAGCAGGTGCAAAATATCCTCCAGGGGTGAATCATCATAGACAACGAAGACGTTCCGCTCCATCACGTCCTTGACTTTGCGGTGGTCGAGCTGATCCCAGTGGTAGTCGTCATCACCCAGGATGCCCTTGAAAATGGCCGGCATACCAATGACGCCTGCCAAATGGGAAGATTCATCTAAAACGGGTACTGAAGTGAAACCGACACTGGAAAGAAGTAACATGGCGTGCATGAGTGTGTTTTCTGTGCGGACCGTCGCGCAATGCTCCGCGTCGATCATCAAAGGGTCTTCCCCCTGCAACAGAAAGGGACCGATATGCTTTCCTATCATGAAAGAACCTCCCTGTTCATCCTACGTACAGATTACAACAAACCGCCCTTTCTTTCACAAACAAATTATGAACAATGACAGGCAGAGGCAGGTGCTGGCTTCGTGCTATAGTATATTTATCGAATACGAAATACCAAGTGGCGGTTACAGTCATTCATGATTGATCGAGGGAAACAGCAATGGAAGACCTTGAAAATAAAGAAGAAGCGGAAAAGCAAGAAAGACCCGAAACTGACCTCCCCTGTGCCGGTTGCGACGAAGAGCCGACAGGGTGCAGTGGCTGTGGCGGGGGGAGAAAACGCGTCGATACCTGGTGGTATATCATCGCGGCCCTGGTTGTACTCCTCGTGGCCGTCCTGATCGCGCGGGCCCAGCCCGGAAGCACCTGAGGACTCCCTTGGTGACCGGTCGGTCCACCCTGGTGTCCTTGTCCGCTTGATAAGCTATTTCGATCAGGTTGACGTGCTCCGATCGCGTCACCTGGTCTTTTGTTTTGACGATAAGAGTCGTATCGTAACCCGGACGGGTTGAACGGAGACGGTGTTGGCTACAGATTCAATAAGTGACAGACGTATTCTCGACGGACCCGTGATACCGGTCCTTTTTTCCGTCGCGATTCCCCTGATGATCAATAACCTGATCAATTCAATCTACAACCTGGCGGACGGCTTATGGGTGGCCCAGCTTTCAATGGTCGAATTCGCGGCCACCAGTTTTGTCTGGCCTCCCCATTATCTGTTCGTCGCGCTGGGGGTAGGGGTGGCGATCGCGGGAACAACCATTATTTCGCAGTTGATCGGAAGCGAAGACAAGCTGCGGGCCGAATCATACGCTTCCCATATCTTCTATTTTTGTTTGATTTTGGGGGTTACTTTCTCGATCGTCGGTTACCTGCTGGCTCCTTCCATTGTCGGCTGGATGGGTGGTACCGGCGAGCTGGGTCACCACGCGTCCATTTATCTGGGAATCTTGATGGCGGGCTTCGTTTTCGAGATGCTTTATCTTACCTTCTTTGCCATTCTGGGCGCCCAGGGCAAGACCAAGGTTACCACCATCATCAGTGCCTGCGCGGCCGGACTTAACGCCATCCTGGATCCTTTCTTCATCTTTGAGCGTGTTCCCGTCATCGGCAGCCGGGGGCTGGGGATGGGAATCGCAGGCGCCGCCCTGGCCACAGTCCTGTCTCAAGTAGTTCGCGTCATCCTGGGCGCTTACGTCATCTATTCACCCACCAATGAGATCCGGCTTCGGATCCGAAAGGTCAAGCTGACCTGGCTTCAATTCAAGGAATTAATCCGGATGGGATTCCCGACGGCATTCGGACAGGCCAGCGCCGCGCTTGGATTCACCATGCTCAACGCGGAGATCGCGGCTTACGGAGACGCCACCATCGCCGCTTATGCGGCAGTCAACCGGATCGGTAGCTTCGTCA
>JAAZFK010000210.1 GCA_012511735.1 Clostridiaceae bacterium
CGTAATGGACAATAGCAGCCGCGACGGTCGTGGGCCGGTCACCGTAGATGCCGTGGTGACCTGCGATGACAGCCTGCACCTGTCTGTAAAACACTTCGTCGTAGCGGGAGACAATCTCGTCTTTGATTTCGGCCAGAAACTCGATGCCACGGACCCGGTGAATGGCAAACCAGAACTCAGCCATGGCCAGATCCCGGTACTCGAAGACCTTGCCGATATCGTGCATGAAAACCGAGAAGGTCAGCAAGTCTGCGCTTTGTTGTAATTCAGGGTTGTTTTCCAGGAGAGCTGACAGAATTCTCAGCATCTTGGTTGTGTGATTTGCCAGCCCGCCGATCACATTGTCATGGTGGCGTACGGCTGCCCCTTCGGTGAAAAAGCGCCCGTCAAGCGCCGGGTGCCCCAGGGCGAAGTTGACCAGTTGCCAGCAGTTCTCTGAGACCCCCACTTCAGTCAGTCGTTTCCGGATATCCTCGAATCCCCGGTTCAACTCCTGACGCGGGATACCGCCCATGAAGTCCTGTCGGGTCAGATCCTCCCCGGGGTAAAGATCGATACTCCGGATGGTCAGGTAGGGTCCGTTGTAGTCGGATCCTACTGTCTCCGCGATGTAGATGCCGGGTCCATACTCCAGGACAATACTATAGATATCTTTTTCCCAGATCCTGAAGGGGAAGGTCTGTCCCTTCAGGTAGAATTCGCCGGTCATGTAGTCGTCACGCCTGCCGGATCGAAGGTCGGGTTTGCTGTTGATAAAAACAGGGCCGCGAGAAACGCGCCCTTTTTCGATGGCCTGATTCAGATCGAGTATGTCCATGAAAGTCTCCTTTTGCCCATCATACCACCCCAGGCGAGGCACGGCGGCTCACACGGCCCCGCTTGACTTCGAAGACTGCGTCATAGAGGTGTTCCGTATCCGGGAAGACCACGTGACTGACCGAAACGACGGTCACCTGATCCAGGGCAAGCAGGGTGCGTTCAATGTCGCGGGCGACCTCCTCGTCCAGGCTGGCAAAGGCTTCGTCCAGCAGAAGCAGATCAGCTTTGGCGATCAGGCCGCGGGCAATGGCGATCCGGGCTTTCTCCCCGCCTGACAGGTTCTTTCCATTGTCAACGATGCGGTAATCAAGCCCGCCTGGAAGCGAAGACAGGAAATCGGACAAGCCCGCGCCCCGTACGGCCCGTATCATATCGCCCTCCTGATAGGGCTTGAAAAGAGTCAGGTTGTTGCGCAGGGTGTCATCAAAAAGGAAAACCTCCTGCTCGACATTGGCCAGGTGTTCGTAATAGGATTCTCTTCGGATCGCACGCAAGGGCTGCTCATCGATGAAAACAGTGCCCTCATCGGGGTTAAAATACTTGCGGATCAAGCGGAGGACAGTCGACTTGCCTCCACCCGAAGGGCCCACCAGCAAGTATTTGCCACCCCGTTTCATGGTGAAGGTAGCGTGGCGAAGTACCCGGTTCTCTCCGTAGGCGAAAGAGACATCTTCAAATCGAAGTGAACGGTCGAAATGTTGGAGGATTTCAGTTTCGATCTCTTTTTCCCTGTTTTCGAGCGCCTCTTCCATCCGTAGGAAAACAGGCCGTTCCGACCGGATCATGGGCAGCCTTTCCGACACCATATAGAAGGCATTGATGATGTTGGAATAACCGTTAATGATCAGGATCAGGCCCCCTGTTGTCGTCAGGCCTGCCCGAA
>JAAZFK010000211.1 GCA_012511735.1 Clostridiaceae bacterium
GAGTTTGCCTTTCCGAAAGAGAAGGCCGCAACCTATCTTTTCAAAGTCGAGAAATCGTTTGAGCATTTCCTCATGGTGCTGAACCGGGCTTTTGAAGCATCGGGTTTCCAGCGGGAACTGCTCTTTATCACGGATGCACAGCTTCGGGAACCTGCCCATGTCAATGATCGTATGTTATTGGAAAGAACGCCCTTTCTGGGGGAGCTTCGGCAGCTCTTTACCGGGCGGGTTATCCATCGATCGGTCGAATCCTGGAAAGCCAGCCTGATGAGACAGCTGGGGTAAACTGTAAAAAGTAAACTTTTCGATGAAGCCTGCGATCCGCAGGCTTCACTATGGAACAGAGGATCGGCTGTGATGGGCTTCAATTTCAGAAATGACAAGGTGGACGTGTTCATCCCGGATGACTGCATGGCGGGACCGGCACTCGAGCGGACGACTCACCTGTCCATTGCTGCTCACCCGGACGATCTGGAAATTATGTCCTACCAGGCAATTGCCGCTTGTTATAAAAAGGAGCATGAGTGGTTCAGTGGGTTTGTGGTGACAGATGGAAGCGGAAGTCCACGGGGCGGAGATTTCAAGTCTTGTTCCTTACAGCAACTGGCAGCGGCCAGGGCATATGAGCAAAAACAAGCCGCCCGGATTGGCGAATACGGTAGTTTGGTGATGCTGAATTATACAAGCCAGGAAGTTAAAAACGACAGACCTCATGATCTGGTTCATGATTTACAGGAATTAATCCGGTTGGCTCGACCCAGGGTAGTCTACACACATAACCTCGCCGACCGGCACCCGACTCACGTTGCGGTGGCTTTGCGGACCATTGAAGCCTTGCGAGGATTGGAAGAACCATTTCGTCCTCATAGACTATATGGTTGTGAAGTTTGGGGATCCCTGGACTGGTTGCCGGGAGAGGATAAGGTTGTCTTTGATACCTCCTTATATCCCGATCTTGCCAGCTCTCTGATCAAGGTGTTTGAATCGCAGATCGGAATTGGAAAACACTACGACACAGCAGTCATGGGGAGACGGATGGCAAACGCCACCTTCTCTGATCCGCACCAGGCAGATGAGCACAGGTCAGTCACTTTTGGGATGGACCTCACCCCTTTGGTCGAAGACCCGAAGATCGAGATTGAAGATTATGTCAGGCGTTTGCTGGAGCGGTACGCGAAAGATGTCCTGGACAGGATGAAGGAGCTGACTTAACGAATAATGATGACAGCATCATCTTGCCGGTTTCACCGGCTAAGCGAATGCGACAGCTGACAGAAAGGACCCGCTTATGTGTGACACCATGGTAGCGCTCGGCAACTCAACTTCCCATGGCAAAGTCATCTTTGCCAAGAACAGTGATCGTCAACCTAATGAAAAGCTTCTGACCATCCGGGTTCCGCGAAAAGAATATCCGGCAGGTTCCAGGCTCAAATGTACCTACATTGAGATTGACCAGGCCCGGGAGACCTATGAAGTCATCCTTCTCAAACCTCACTGGATGTGGGGGGCCGAAATGGGGGGCAACGAGCACGGGCTGGTCATCGGAAACGAGGCTGTTTTTACTAAGGAACCGAAAGGTGACGACAGTCTCCTGGGGATGGACATGCTCCGGATTGCCCTGGAGCGTTGCCGGACCAGCCGTCAAGCTGTTGATTTACTGATTGACCTGCTCGATCGTTATGGCCAGGGAGGCAACTGTGGCTTTGAGAAAAAATTCACCTACCATAATGCATTCCTGATCGCCGACCGGACAAGCGCCTGGGTGCTGGAGACAGCCGGCGAGTATTGGGCCGCGCTTGAAGTGAGCGATGTGTACAGCATTTCCAACCGTCTTTCCATCGGACGGCATTTCGTCCTGGCTCATCCCCGTCTGTTGGCGCACGCGCTGGAAAAAGGCTGGTGCCGAAATGAGGAAGACTTTGACTTTGCCCGCTGTTACAGTGAACCGGTCTTCACCTATTTCAGCGGTTCGAAGACGAGGCGGCAATGCAGCCTGGAAATACTTGAACGTGAAAAGGGCCGTATATCCGTTGAAACCATGTGGGAGATCTTGCGCAGCCACACACCTGCTTTTGATCAACGTCCTTACCGCACAAGCTCAGTTTCGAGCGTCTGCATGCACGCCGGCTTCTTTTTTGGCGACCAGACGACAGGAAGTTACGTGGTGTCCCTCGATGGCCCACCCGATACCTATTGGATTACCGGAGGCGGGCCTGCCTGCCTGGGGCTTTTCAAACCCTTTTACCTGGTGGAAGGTGAACAATTCTCCCATAGCCAGGAAGAAGAGGAAGCGGCGGGTCAGGCCTGGGTGAATCGGGAATCCATCCACCGCCTGGTACTTGAAAACAGGATCAAAGCGAGGGACTTTATCGGCGATCGCGATCGGCTGGAAACGGACTTCAGGGAAACGGTTTCCGGGGTGAATCATTTGACCTCCAGCGAGGAAAACCTGGCCTCTTTGGTAAATAGAGCGCTGGAGGAAGAGAGAAAACTTCAGGAGAAATATGTCCGCCTGGCTCAGGATAAAAGGGCCCGGATTCGGGGCAATCCGTACTTCAGGAACTACTGGAAGAAGGCGATTCGCAGGCTATTGTGATCGTCAGGGAGACACGACCTGGAAGTAATTTGCATATTAATGCGAATAACTGCATAGATCTGTGTCGAGTTCACTGAATATGCACAATCTTGACACAATATGTTGACTAATTACTGACGAATAATGCATTGAATCCATCTTACTTCTTTCCTATGATTGACGCTAATTCAGTTTCATGCGCGGCACCTGCATGCAAGGCGCCATGTCACCGAAACCGATAAATCAAGACAGGAGACTAGTAAGATGAAGAAACTAATGAGTCTGTTGCTCGTGGTTTTACTGCTCGTCGCAGTGACTGCTTGCGGACCGTCCGAAAAACCTTCTGCCCCGTCGAACTCGAATGAGGCGGGCGGGGCCCTCCCCGATGAGATTATTATCGGCGGCCTTGCGCCGTTAAAGGGTAATGTCGCGCAATACGGCA
>JAAZFK010000028.1 GCA_012511735.1 Clostridiaceae bacterium
GAATGTCGTGCGAGACCATGATGACGGTCACGCCGCTTCGGTTGAGCTCCCTGATCAGGCGGTAAAATTCGTGTGAAACGATGGGGTCAAGTCCCGCGACCGGTTCATCGAGCAGAAGAAATCCCTGAGCGGCGGTCAAGGCCCTGGCCAGGAGAACCCGCTGCCTCTGGCCGACTGAAAGCTCCCGGAAGGACCGGTTCTGCAGATCTTCCAGGGCCAGGCGTTTGATGACGTCATCGGCAGCCTGCCGGTCCCGGCTGGAATAAAAGGAGATCAGGCCATGCCGGTTGAGGCGGCCTGAAAGGACGATTTCACGGACCGTGGCGGGGAAGTCACGCTGTTCAGGTACCTGTTGGGGCAGGTAGCCAATCCGGTGTGCCTTAAGTGCGGGGCTTCTGACGATTGAGCCCCCGACCGGCTCCTTAAGCCCTAAAAGTCCCAGAAGAAGAGTGGTTTTGCCCGACCCGTTCTCACCGATAATGGCCAGATAATCCCCCTCATCCAGGGAAAATGACAGGTTCTCAACCACCAGCCTCCGGTCATAGGCGAAGGAAACCCCCTCCAAGGTTAAAAGTCTTTTCAATCCCCCAACCCCTTTCGCAGCCTCCCGGCATTTCCCTTCATGATGGACAGGTAGGTCGCCCCCTCTTCGATCTCCTGGCGCGACACATTGTGTGCAGTGTGGAAGAGGAGTTTTCGGGCTCCCGTCTCATCCGCGACCAGGTCGGCCAGCTTTTCGTTGGAGAACTCAATATGAAAGATGTAGGGGATCTGATCCCGTCTCACTCGCTCGATGATGGCCGCCACCGTCCCCGGTTTGGGGTCCGTTTCGGCGGCACAGCCAGGGAAGGCCGCGATGAAGTCAAGTCCATAGGCGGTTGTGAAATAGATCAGAGGAAAGCGATCCGCGACGATGATTTCACCGCGGGAGCCCGACTGGACGATTTCCCGGAAAGATCGGTCAAGATCCTGATAGTCGGCGCGGACTTTCTCCAAATTGACCCGGTAATCATCTGCATGGTCGGGGTCAATGGCCACCAGCCGGTCGGCGATGCCCTCCGTGATCCTGATCGCGTTCAGGGGATCGGTCCAGATGTGTTCATCGTATTCGTGCAGATGGGCATCGTGTCCGTGTTCATCTTCGCCCTGCAAAACTCCTTCGTCCGATTCCTTGATCAGGCTGACGAAATCCATCATACGGACGGTTTTCTCCGGCTGGATCTCGGCGGCGTCCAGCAGCCGATCAACCCAGGTATCCGACACCCCGCCATTGTAGATGAAGAGGTCACAGGAACTGATCCGGATGACATCTTTGGGGGTTGGCTCATAGGTGTGACTTTCGGATCCCGGAGGCAGGAGCATGGTCACCTGAACATGCTCCCCACCTGCCTGACGGGCAAAGTCGAAGGGAGGGAAAGTCGTCGCGATGATATCGAGCTTCCCTTCCGTCTGACCCTGATCTTTGGGGGAAGCACAACCGAAGAGAGGAAAGACCGCTAATAGGAGAAGAAACAAAACTACCGCCAGGACGATGGGACGGCCTGCTTTGACTGTGCGTTGTTGCGCCATGACCGCGAACCCTGCCTTTCGTGGGGATGGTATCGGGCTTTTCTGTTGGTTCTAGAATACCATCATGGCCGAACGGTAGAAGAGCAGCTCCGTCGTAATGGCAAAGGCACAAAAA
>JAAZFK010000212.1 GCA_012511735.1 Clostridiaceae bacterium
GACGCGGCCTGTACAGACAGAGAGGACAATCGTTGAGCATGAAAACTTATATGCCTAAAGCGGATGATGTCGTACGCAACTGGTATCTCTTCGATGCCGAAGGCCAGGTTCTTGGCCGTTTGGCAACTGAGATCGCGACCATCCTTCGCGGAAAAAATAAGCCGGAATACACGCCCCACATGGACATGGGTGATTTCGTCGTCGTCGTGAACGCCGACAAGATCGTCCTGACCGGAAAGAAAGAACAGCAAAAACTCTACCGCCGCCATACGGGCTACCCCGGCGGCCTGCGGGAGGTCCCTTACGAGCGGATGATGGAGAAGCATCCGGAGCGGGTGCTTGAAAAAGCGGTCCGCGGCATGCTTCCCAAGAACACGCTTGGCCGGGCCATGTTCCGTAAATTGAAAGTTTACGCCGGACCGAACCATAAGCACCAGGCGCAGCAGCCGGTCAAAATCGAATTGTAGGGTGGGGGAGCAGAATCATGGCTGAAACAAAACAGTATTTTTACGGTACAGGTAGAAGGAAGGAAGCGGTCGCCCGCGTCCGCCTCTATCCCGGATCCGGCAAGATTACCGTCAACAAAAAAGCATTTGAGGATTATTTCCTGATGGAGACGCTGCGCGTCATCGTGCGCCAGCCCATGGTGGCGACCAGTTCGCAAGATCGTTACGACATCGTGGTCAGCGTCCGGGGCGGCGGCATCGCCGGCCAGGCGGGCGCCATCCGTCACGGGATCGCCCGAGCGCTTGTAGACGCGGACGCTGAGCAGTTCAAGGCGACGCTGAAAAAGGCAGGCTTCCTGACGCGTGACTCACGGGTCAAGGAGCGCAAGAAGCCGGGTCTCAAGAAGGCGAGAAAAGCGTCACAGTTCTCCAAGAGATAAGACAGACCCCGCAAGGATTGTGTCAAAGCCCCGTCATCGCGCGGGGCTTTTGTCCCTTGTCCCTGCCCGACTGGAAAGAATAAAAAGAGACCATGCCGTCCCGGATGACCCAACACACCGCCTCAGCCGAGGAGACCTACGCTTATGGCGCCCGGCTCGCCTCATGCCTGCGGCCGGGTGACGTGGTCGTGTTGACGGGCAACCTGGGTGCCGGCAAGACGGCCCTGGTCCGGGGCATTGCCTCGGGCATGGATGTTAAAAGTCAGGTGTCCAGCCCGACCTTCACCCTCTTGCACCTTCACCAGCCGGGGCAGGCGGGAGGGGTGGCCCTCCACCACTTTGATGTCTACCGGCTGGACGGACCGGATGACTTTATTGCCAATGGTCTGGACGAATACCTGGGCGGCGAATCCATTGCCCTGATCGAATGGGGGGATCGGGTACGGCAGGCCTTGCCCGACCGGGTCATCGAGATCGATTTGCGTTATGGTGAAGGCGCGGATGACCGGACCATCCGGGTCAGCTTTCCCGGGGATGAGGACAGGTGCGGGATATGATTGTTTTAGGTGTTGATACATCCGGTTTGACCCTCTCGGTGGCGCTTGCCCGCCATGGTCAACCGCTGGGCGAGATCTCGTTGTCCATGGGTTATCGCCACTCAATCACCTTCCAGCCGGCGGTCGATCAGCTTCTGGCTGCCTGTGACCTGACCCTGAAAGAGGTGGACCTGTTCGCGGTAGCTGCGGGACCGGGTTCCTTCACCGGCATCCGGATCGGCCTGGCCGCGGTCAAGGCCATGGCTTACGCGGCGAATGCCCGGACCATCGGGATCTCTTCACTGAGAGCCCTGGCCCGTTCATCAGGCGGTGACGGCTTGGTCGCCCCCCTCCTGGACGCGCGCGGAGGCCGGGTCTTTTCGTCACTTTATCGAGGGAGCCTCCAGCTTCTGGAAGAGGCACCCCGGGAAATCGGTGACCTGCTGACTGCCCTTGAATCGATCCTGGAAGCGGATGAGGAGCTTCTGATCACAGGCAATGGGATGGCGGTCTGGCAGCAGGGGCTTCAGGGACAAGCGCCTTTGCCTTTCCGGCCTGTCTTCGCCTCCCCCGCCTTCAGTTACATCCGGGCCCTGACCGTGATTGAGCTGGCCCTGGAAGATTTGGAAAAAGATGAGGCCGAGACCGACCCCTTCCTGCTGGAGGCCCGCTACGGGATCGCTTCATCGGCCGAGCGGGGACATCATGGCCTGGCTGGTTCGTGACGCCGTCTTGGCGGATCTGGATCCGGTCGTTCGGATTGACCGGGCGTCCCAGTCAACCCCCTGGCCGCGAGAGGCCCTGCGGGACTGTATTCAGGGTAATGGCGACACGGTCATGCTGGTGATCTGCCCGGCCAGGTGGCCCGGGGCTCCAGCGGGTTTTGCAGTGGGTCGCTTTTTACCTGATGAATTCGAGGTCCTCAACCTGGCGGTCATGCCTGACAAAAGAAACCGGGGGCTGGGCCGGCTCCTGATGGAGGGCTTGCGGGACAAGGCGCGGGGTGCAGGCCGCGATACCTGGATCCTGGAGGTCCGGGATAGCAATCAGGCGGCCCGCCATCTCTACCGAAGCCTCGGCCTGATCGAGACGGGCAGACGTCTGGGATACTACGCCGACACGGGCGAACCGGCCATTCTCATGGCGGGCCCGGTCGAATGGATTATGAACGAGTCACAAAAATGAGCGCCAGGCTCGATTATGATTTGGTCAAACCATAATTGACATTTGTCATACAATGTTCATATAATCGGGTTACCCGAAAGGGATCGTAACCGACAGGTCTTGCGGAGGATCGCCATGATGAAAGAAAATGTCATCTTTCGATGTAAAGAAGATACACTGATGAAAGCAATCGCCATGCTGATTCAGATCTCTTCCGGCTACCGTGCCAGCATCTACATCGCCAAGGGTGGACGGCGTGCCAACGCGAAGAGTCTGCTTGGAGTGTTGTCGCTCGGAATCTCAGATGGAGATCAGCTGGAGATTTCGGTGGACGGTGATGATGGCGAAAGCGCTATCCATGAGCTAAAAGGTTACATGGAACCTGCCAGGCCTTAAAAGGCCAAGGCTTCACAGCCGGCGGCGGGTGACAAGAGGAGTTTGTCTCCCGGATGGCTGGACAGATCAAAGATACAGACAAATTCAGGGCACAACTGGACCTGGTGCCCGAGGAGCCCGGTGTCTACCTGATGCGTGACGCGTCGGGTTCTGTTTTGTATGTCGGTAAAGCCAACTCCCTGCGCCAGCGTCTGAGAAATTATTTCACCCCCAACCCGGCGGTTGACCGCCGGATCGCGGCCATGATCTCCAAAATCGCTTCCTATGACACCATCCTCTGCGCCAACGAATTGGAGGCCCTGGTTCTCGAGGCGACGCTGATCAAGCAATACCAGCCTCCCTACAACATCCTGATGCGGGATGATAAGGAATACCCCTACATCCGCGTCACCTTGCAGGAGGCCTTCCCCAGAGTCATGAAGGCTTTCCGTGTTGGCGATGATGTGGAGGAGGGGGCCCGCTATTATGGTCCCTGGCTGGCCGGTGACATCAACCGGGCGCTCAAGGTCCTCGAAGCCGTCTTTCCCCTGCGAACCTGTTCCAGGGATCTGCCCCGCGACATCGGAAAGGAACGCCCCTGCCTCAACTACCACATCGGTCGCTGCCTGGCGCCCTGCGCGGGTTACATCTCCCAGGAGGATTACCGGGCCATTGTCGATGAGGTCATTCAGTTTCTGGACGGCCGGACAGATGAGCTGATCAAGCGCTTCCAAAAGGATATGCACCAGGCGGCTGAAGAACTGGATTACGAGAAGGCCGCCCGTCTGCGGGGCAAGTGGCAGGCACTGGCCCGGCTCCGCGAGGAACAGCGGGTGGTCGACCAGCGGGGCGGGGAGCGCGACGCGCTGGCACTGGCCCGAAACGGCAATGAGGTCGCCATCTGCAAAATGGAGATCCGCGATGGCCGGGTGACAGGTGTCGTCCATGTCTTTGCCCAGGATCGGGGCGGCGATGACGGTGACTACCTGGCCTCCTTCATCCGGGAGCAGTACCGGGTCCGGGGCCAGATCCCCCGGGAAGTCCTCGTTCCCTCTCTCCTGCCCGATCAGGACCTCTTGAATGAACTGCTGCGTCAGCGCCGGGGGGCTGCCGTCACCTTGCAAAGACCCCAGCGTGGGGCCAAGAAAGCTCTGATCGATATGGCGCAGCACAATGCCGACAAGGCGCTGGAACGCCGGGCGCTGTCCCGCGGATCCGACCCCCGGGCCATCGAGGCCACCTTGCAATATCTGGGGGAACTGACTGAGACCCTGGGCGCCCCCGTCCGGATCGAGGCCTACGATGTCTCCCATTTCGGCAAAGGGGACCGGTCAGGTTCCATGGTGGTCTTCGTTCATGGCCGCCCTCAGCGTTCCTCCTACCGGCATTTCACGGTCAAGGGCTTTGAGGGGATTGATGACTACCAGGCCATGCGGGAGATTTTGTCACGGCGTCTGGCCAGGCTGGGTGACGAACAGTTCGGCGGCCGGCCCGATCTGATTTTGCTCGACGGCGGCCGGGGGCATGTGTCGACCAGCCTTTCGCTGACGGAAGATCTGGGTCTGCCCCTTGCCGGCATGGTCAAGGATGACCGGCACAGAACCCGTGGGCTGGTGCTGAGATCCGGGCAGATCGTGGAGCTGTCGCCGGTCGCCCTGTCTGACCAGGAGCTTCAAGAGGAATCCGAAGAAGACCGGGCCCGCCGTCTGGGGCTGCTCCATCTGCTTACCTCCATTCAGGATGAAGCGCACCGGTTCGCCAGCCGACACAATGAGCAAAGACGGCATAAGCGGGCCAAGCGTTTCCAGCTGGAGACCATCGCGGGGGTCGGCCCCTCGCGCCGCAAGGCACTTCTGACCGCCTTTGGTTCCACCAAAAAGATTTCCGAGGCCAGCCTGGAAGAGCTGGCCGGGGTACCCGGGCTTCCCCGGGCTGTGGCGGAGGCCGTCCATCTTCACTTCCACGGACAGCAACCGGACGGGAAGGAGGATCAATGAAACTGTTCGCCCTGGCAGATCTCCATCTGGCCGGATCGGTCGACAAGCCCATGGATATCTTCGGCTCCCGCTGGCGGGCCCATGTCGAACGGATCGTGGATAACTGGACTCGGCAGGTCGGCCCGGAGGACACTGTCCTGATCGGAGGGGACATCTCCTGGGCAAAATCCCTGGACGAGGCCCTGGCCGATTTGACCCTCCTTCATCAACTGCCCGGCAGGAAGATCCTCCTGCGGGGAAACCATGATTACTGGTGGACAACCATCCGCAAGCTGGAAGCCTTCTGTCAGGCGCAAGGCCTGACCTCCCTTCATTTTCTCCGCAATGACGCCTGCCCGGCGGCGGGCTTTTACATCTGCGGGACCCGGGGTTGGTTGTTGCCGTCGGACAGTGAGTTTTCCTCAAATGATGAGAAAATTTTAAGGCGGGAGATGATCCGGCTGGAGCTCTCACTCAAGGCCCTGGAGCAACTGAAAAAACGGACGGACGGTCTGGGGGCGTCAGTGGCGCTCATGCATTACCCGCCCATCACTGAAAAGGGTGAAGGGTCGGACTTGAGCCGCCTGCTGAGCGAAGCCGGCCTGGATCTCTGCCTTTTCGGCCATATTCATCATGATGTGCCCTTTTACGACAGCCGGCCCAAGATCGACGGCGTCCGTTATATAATGGTTGCGTCTGACCAAATTGACTTTTCTCCGCTCCTGATCGGGGAAGACGGTCAGATCAACCCAGCAGTCGAAGGAGGGGAATAGATGCCAAGAAGCATGACCGGCTACGGAGAGGGGCTCTCCATGCGGGAAGGAGGGGTCGTCCGGGTGGAGTGCCGCTCCGTCAACCACCGTTACCTGGACATCTCCGTCCGACTTCCATCCGTCTACGCGGCTCACGAATCACTGATCCGGACCCTGGTTAAAGAGCAGGTCGGCCGGGGGCGGGTCGAGGTCAGGGTGACGGATCAGCCGGGCAGTCAGCCGGCCCGCCGGGTCACCTTGGATCAGGGGCTGCTGGATGCCTGGCTGGACGCCATCGGAGCGCTCGAGTCACGGATTGGCAAGCCGCTCGGGGATCCCGTTCGTTTCATTGCCGGACAAAATGGAATTCTCACCGTCGAAGACCAGGGGGAGGATCAGGAGCTGGTCGAGGAGCAAATCCGGGAAGCCCTGATTGACGCACTCAAACAATTGAACCGGATGAGGGAGACGGAAGGTGAGCACCTGGCGCTTGACCTGCAGGACAAGACGCGGGAATTAAAGGATCTGGTCCGGCTGATCGCTCTGAAATCGGAGGAAATTCCCCGGCTCTATCGTGAGAAGCTATTGCAAAGAGCGGAAGAACTTTTTGGCGATGACCGGCCTGAGTGGTACAGTGATCAGAGACTTTTTGCCGAGACGGCGCTTTTTGCCGACCGGGCTTCTATCGACGAGGAAGTCACCCGGCTTGACGCGCACACGGAGGCCATGAGTCAGGCGCTGGCCTCCGATTCCCCGGTGGGCCGCCAGCTTGATTTTTTGATCCAGGAAATGGTTCGCGAAATCAACACCATCGGTTCCAAGGCAAATGATCTGGAGATCACCCAGTCGGTGGTCGCCGCCAAAACCCTGCTTGAAAAAATCCGCGAGCAGGTCCAAAACATTGAATAGGGAGCAGTCCATGGCTTACGAAATGATTCCTGTCGGCTTCGGCAATTTTGTTGCCAAATCGCGTTTGATCGCGGTGGTGACTTCCGAGTCGGCGCCCTCCAGACGCTTGATACAGGACGCCCGCGAGCGCTTTGCCCTGATCGACGCCACGGGCGGCAAGAAGACCCGTTCCGTACTGGTGATGGACAGCGATCACATCGTCCTGTCAGCCATCGAACCTGAAGCGCTCGAGCTGGACAGCCCCCTGATGGCGGAGGATTCACATGGCCAGCTATGAGCGGAGTCTGGAAGAACAGGGCCTGTTGATCGTTCTGTCAGGGCCGTCCGGCGTAGGCAAGAATTCCATCATTGACGCCCTGAGGGAAGAAGATCCGGGACGCTTCCATTCCGTTTCCATGACCACGCGGCCTCCCCGTAAAGATGAGCAGGAAGGGGTCTCCTACTATTTCACCAACAAGCTTCATTTTGAGGAGCTGATCCGAAAAGATAAAATTTTGGAATATGACAGCTATTGCGGTGAATATTACGGAACCCCCCGCGAACCGATTGAACGGATGACCGGTCAAAATGTGGACATCCTGCTTGATCTGACGGTCAAGGGAGCCCTCGAACTCAAGCGCAACTGTCCCAACGCCGTCATTGTCTTCGTCACCGCCTCGACGGAGGAAGCCCTGAGGGAGCGGTTGATGAACCGGGGAACCGAATCGGAGGACGCCATCGACAAAAGATTAGAGACAGCCAGGGAAGAGATGACCAAGATCGACCTCTTTGATTATTGGGTGATCAATGACCTGATCAGCGAGGCCGCAAATGACGTCAGCGCCATCATCAGGGCGGAGAAACGGCGTACCCTGCGTTTTTTTGTTGACGAGTGCGACCTTTGAGCGGTATAATCTTCGAGGTTATCGTTTTTTAAAAGTGAGTTGTTATAAAGACTGCGGTCTTTTTCGAATAGGAGTCATTCATGCTGATACAACCCTCAACTGAATCGTTATTGCCGCTGGTTGAGAACAGATACGTGCTGGCCATGCTGGCCGCCCGAAGGGCGCGCCAGTTGACGTCGGGCGCCTGTCCGACCTTTGAGACAGAGACACCCAATCCGGTTACCTTGGCAAGTGAGGAGATCGGGGAGGGGTCGGTCGTTTACCGTTATGGCAAATGGGATGCCGTGATTCCCGAACACCCTCTGATTATCGCCGCCAGGGAAGCCGCCTTGCGGGAGGCCCGCGCCAAGGAAGAAGAGGAACGGCTGGAGGAACAAAGCCGCATCATGCGTCAGGTCGACCGTATGCCCGGAGAAGATGTCTTCGAGCAGGTGGGGATCTCCGCTGAGGACGCTTCACGGATCGCTGAACAGCTGATCAGCCATGTAGCCTTACTGGAAGAAGAAGAGCGTCTGGCGGAGGAAGATTCGCAAGAGGAGCCGGCTGAAGCGGTCGAAGCGACTGAAGCCGGTGACTAGACGCCCCTGATCATAAGACTGGACCAAGCGGAGTAAAAATGGCAAAAAAGCAGCATGCCCTGGCCAATATCGTTGCCCTGGCGGGTAACAGAGGTTTTGTTTACCAGGGTTCGGAGATTTATGGGGGCCTGGCCAATTCGTGGGATTACGGCCCTTACGGAACCAGCTTGAAACAACGGATCAAGGCAGCTTGGTGGAAGCGGTTTGTGGATACCTGCCCCCTCAATGTTGGCCTTGATTCTTCCATTTTGATGAATCCGGACGTCTGGGTTGCTTCAGGTCATGTCGGAGGCTTCTCGGATCCCATGATTGACTGCCGCAAGTGCCGGACCCGTTGGCGGGCCGACCAGTTGATTGATGACTGGAACAAGAAGCAGGGATTCGCCCTGGCGTCAGACGGCTGGACCAATGAGGAGTATCTCTCCTACATCCGCGAGCACGGCCTTGTCTGCCCCGCCTGCGGTGAGCATGATTTTACCGATGTCCGCCAGTTCAATCTCATGTTCAAGACCTTTCTGGGTGTCACTGAGGACAACCAGTCGCAGATCTATCTGAGGCCTGAAACCGCCCAGGGGATTTTCATCAACTTCCGCAATGTCCAGCGAACATCAAGGCGTAAGATCCCCTTCGGGATCGCGCAGATGGGCAAGTCCTTCCGCAATGAGATCACGCCGGGAAACTTCATCTTCAGAACCCGTGAATTCGAGCAGATGGAGCTCGAATTTTTCTGTGAGCCCGGCACTGACCTTGACTGGTTCGAATACTGGAGAACCTTCTGCCACCAATGGCTTTTGGATCTGGGGATCAATGAGGACAATCTGAGACTGCGTGACCACACGCAGGAAGAGCTGTCTTTTTATTCGGTGGCGACCACCGACATCGAGTACCGTTATCCTTTCGGTTGGGGTGAACTCTGGGGGATCGCCGATCGGACCGATTATGACCTCAAGCAGCACATTGACTATTCGAAGGAAGACCTTCGCTACTTCGACCCTGAAAAGAATGAGAAGTACATCCCCTACGTGGTCGAGCCCTCGCTTGGTACGGACCGCCTCTTGCTGGCGCTCCTGGCGGAGGCTTATGACGAAGAAGAACTGGAAAACGGGGAAAAACGTACCGTACTGCGATTTGCCCCCGCCCTGGCGCCTGTCCAGGTCGCCATCCTGCCCCTGTCCAACAAACTCCGGGAGGGAGCCCAGGCTGTCTACCAGGACTTGATCCAACATTACCTTTGTGAATACGACGACCGCCAATCGATCGGCCGGCGCTACAGGCGCCAGGACGAGATCGGCACACCCTTTTGCGTGACCTTTGATTTTGAGTCCTTGGAGGATCACGCGGTGACGGTCCGGGAGCGCGACTCAATGGAGCAGGTCAGGATCCCTGTCGATCAGCTGGTTGGCTATTTCCAGGGACGGTTTGATCTGCCTTGATTACATTTGCTGTTAATGACGCCGGCCGCAGGCATGGCGCTTGATAGAGAAACTATCTATTGGGAGGATTTGAAATGACGAAATACGTCTATATGTTTTCAGAAGGTGACGCGTCCATGCGCAATCTTCTGGGTGGCAAGGGAGCCAACCTGGCGGAGATGTCGGGTCTCGGACTTCCGGTGCCCAACGGCTTTACGGTGACGACAGAAGCCTGCAACCGCTATTACAGCGACCAGCAGACCATCGCGCCGGAGATCCATGAAGAGATCTTTGAGATGCTCGCCAAAACAGAAGAAGAAACAGGCAAGGTATTCGGTGACCCGAAACGCCCGCTTCTCCTGTCAGTCCGTTCCGGTGCCCGCGCTTCCATGCCGGGGATGATGGACACAGTGCTTAACCTGGGTTTGAACGACCAGGTGGCCGAGGGATTGGCCGAATTAACCGGCAATCGCCGGTTTGTTTTTGACAGCTACCGGCGCTTCATCATGATGTTCTCCGATGTTGTCATGGATATTCCCCGCGGCCTCTTTGAGGAAGCCTTTG
This sequence comes from Clostridiaceae bacterium, assembly GCA_012511735.1. Lineage (GTDB taxonomy): Bacteria > Bacillota > Clostridia > Saccharofermentanales > DTU023 > UBA4923. The sequence goes on from JAAZFK010000212.1 coordinate 10,037, forward strand.
ACGCCGTCAAGAAAGAGCGCGGCATCGAGGCCGACCTGGATCTGGACGCTGATGATCTGGAACGCATCGAGAATGACTTCAAGGCCATCTACGCCCGTGAGAAGGGCCAGCCCTTCCCCCAGGATGTCAAAGAACAGCTGGTCCTGTCGATCGAGGCGGTCTTTCAGTCATGGAACACCGACCGGGCCGTCTATTACCGCAAAATGCATAACATCCCCTCCCATTGGGGCACTGCCGTCAACGTCCAGGAAATGGTCTACGGCAACATGGGTGAGACCTCCGGAACCGGCGTCGCTTTCTCACGAAATCCGGCGACCGGCGAAAACAAACTCTACGGTGAATACCTGATGAACGCCCAGGGTGAGGATGTGGTCGCCGGCGTGCGCACACCTTTCCCCATCGACCATCTGGCTGAGCAGATGCCCGAAGTCTACAAGCAGTTCGCCGACATTGCCCACCAACTGGAAAACCACTACGGCGACATGCAGGATCTGGAGTTCACCATCGAAAATGGCAAACTCTTCATCCTTCAGACCCGTAGCGGCAAGCGGACTGCTACCGCGGCCCTGCAGATCGCCGTCGACATGGTGGCGGAAGGCCTGATTTCACGCGAAGAAGCCCTGCTCAACATTGATCCCAAGCAGCTTGACGCCCTCCTGCACCCCGCCTTTGACCCCAAGTCCCTGGCGGAAGGCAAGAGAATCGCCAAGGGACTGCCCGCCTCACCGGGCGCGGCGACAGGCCAGATCGCCTTTACGGCCGAACAGGCCACCGAGGCCAAGGAAGCCGGCAAGCCCGTGATCCTGGTCCGTGAGGAGACCTCTCCTGAAGACATCCAGGGCATGGCGGCGGCTGAAGGTATCCTGACCTCCCGCGGAGGCATGACCTCCCACGCGGCCGTTGTAGCCCGTGGCATGGGTAAATGCTGTGTGTCCGGTTGTTCTGAAGCGCTGATCAGCGAAAAGAACCAAACCCTGACCATCGACGGGAAAGTGTACCGTTGTGATGATTTCATCTCGCTTGACGGTTCGACCGGCCTGATTTACGAAGGCACCATCGAAACCCGCGAGGCGGAGATGTCCGGCAATTTCCAGACCATCATGGAATGGACAGATGAAATCGCCGAGATGACCGTCCGCGCCAACGCGGATACACCTCACGATTCACAGGTCGCGCTGGACCTGGGCGCCAGAGGAATTGGCCTGACCCGGACCGAGCACATGTTCTTCGAACCGGACCGTGTCTTCATGTTCCGTCAGATGATCGTGGCGACCACGGAAGAAGAGCGCCGCAAGGCCCTGGCCAAGATCAAGCCCATGCAGCAGGAAGATTTCCTGGGGCTCTTCCGTGTCATGGACGGCTACCCGGTGGTGATCAGACTGCTCGATCCCCCGCTCCACGAGTTCCTGCCGACCGCGGAAAGAGAAATCCGTCAACTGGCGGATGAGCTGGGCATGGCATACGAGCGTCTGTGCGAGATCATTGACGAGCTGCACGAGCTCAACCCCATGCTGGGACATCGTGGCTGCCGCCTGGGCGTCAGCTACCCCGAGATCACCGAGATGCAGACGGAAGCCATCATCGGCGCGGCCTTGCAGGCAGCCGAGGAAGGCATTACGGTACTGCCGGAGATCATGGTGCCGCTGGTCAGCGAGGTCAAAGAACTCGAGTACCTGAATGGCTTCATTAAGTCAACCGCCGACCGGCTGATCAAGGAATCAGGCCGTGACCTCAAGTATTGGGTGGGTACCATGGTTGAGATCCCCCGTGCCTGTGTAACAGCTGACAAGGTGGCGGAAGAAGCTGATTTCTTCAGCTTCGGCACCAACGACTTGACCCAGATGGCTTATGGACTCTCGCGTGATGACGCCGGGAAGATTTTGGAAGCCTACTATCAGGCCGGTATCTTCGAGGCTGACCCGACCGCTCACCTGGACAGGGAGGGTGTCGGCCAGCTGATGCGCATGGCCGTCGAACTGGGCCGCAAGACCAAGCCCGAACTGGAACTTGGCATCTGCGGTGAACACGGTGGCGATCCCTACTCGGTGGAATTCTGCCAGATGGTGGGTCTGGATTATGTGTCCTGCTCGCCTTACCGCGTCCCCATCGCCAGGCTTTCAGCCGCCCAGGCCGCGCTCAGGTATCCGCGCAAGAAATAAGAATCAAGCGACTTGATCGCACTGGCACTGGAGGGCTACAATAAGGCCTCCAGTGCCTTTTTTTGCGCTGGAACCGGAGGTGTAAATCATGGAGACTGAACAGGTGCGGATCCGGCATCGGATTCCTGAACTTGACTTTTTAAGAGGCTGCGCCCTGACCCTGATGATGTTTCATCACACGATCGGCGATCTTTATGATATCTATCATCAGGATTTTGTTGCTTTCCAGCATTCCTACTGGTTTTATCA
>JAAZFK010000213.1 GCA_012511735.1 Clostridiaceae bacterium
CCCGCGTAACCACAGGCGACGGCCACGATGGCGGCGATGAAGAAGGCATGCTCAGCGCTGACATTGACCAGGGCACGAACCGCCAGAAGTACGATGATGCCGAAAATTTCCATGGGATTGATGCCGGTCTGCCCCGTGATGATGGATGACATGAGGGCCGCGAAGAGCACGCCGGCCATGGTGAGCAGGGCCGGGATCACCTTCATGCCGGTCAGGATGGTGATGACGAAGGCGACCGCCACCAGGATCAGTGAGAACAGGCCGATCCCTTTGGGCGCGGTGACCCGGAAGGCCTTTGTCCTCGTTCTGCCCGATGAGCTGCGACGGCGTTTGCGGTAGGAGCCGAAGATGAAATTGAGCAGGGTGCCGGCGCCGGATCCCACCATGAGCGCGATGGCGACGGTGAAATTCCACTCGCCGATCTTGTCGACCAGGCCGGGTATCAGCCGAAGCAGGGTGGTTTCAGTGATGATGAACCGTGCGATGGTGGTGATGGCCGCTCCCAACACCCAATAGAGAGTGGAGGAGAAGCCGATCATGCCGCCGATGCCGACCGCCATGGGCGACATGGAAAAAGTGAAAGGGATGGCCACAATGGAAAAAGAGACCATGGCAGGGAAGAGGCCGAACTGGTCGCGCATCAGGGTCAGTACCGCGGCCGCTGCCAGCGTGATCACCAGGACCAGCGCCTGGGATCCACCGGCTTTGCCTGCGGAAAGAGTGGACGCCGCCGCCTTGCCGATGGGGTAGGGGAGCTCCTGCTGTTCGATATTCCGCTTGCGCAGCAGCCAGCAAAGAGCGGTGCCGAGCATGACGCCGGCCAGCGCGATGAGCAGGACCACGGGGAAGCGTTGTTTGATGAAGGTTTGGGCGGGGACTGTTTTGTCTCCCACCTCCCACAAGCCTGAGATAAAAAGGCCGGGCAGGGTGAAGACCAGGCCTCCCGCCACCATGGCGCCCGCCGACATACCGGTCGCCGCCACATTGATCTCGTTGATGTCGCTTTTACCCAGCAGACGCATGAAGGCGAATGAGAGCACCGCCACGAAAATGGTAGGCCAGGGCAGCGCGCTGGCATGAAGGGCAACGTAAGTTGAAGACGCCGTAATCAGGATGGAGCCTGGGATGGCGAGGAGGATGGCCCTCCACGTCAGATGGGGTATTTTCCTATTCATAATGGTACCTTCCTTAAGGTTTTTTGTACCATGTACAGACTCATAGTTTAGATCAATCCTGTATAATAAACAAAACGTGTTATTTCAGGGTTTCAAGCCCGAAATAACGAAAGGAGCTCCATTATGAAGATTGAAATCCTCGGTCTCGACATGCGAATCAATGATATCTTACGAGCGGCGATCGAACAAAAAATGTCCAAGTTCGAACGCTTTTTTGATGATAGCGCCAGAGGTGAAGTCAAGCTCCAGCCGGAAGGCTCCATGGTACGCGCAGAGGTCACTTTTAAGATCCAGGCCCTATATTTTCGGGCGGAATCCGTCGCGTCCGACGCCATGTCGGCGGTTGAACAAGCCATCGACAATCTGGAGGGACAGATCCGCAAGAACAAAACCCGCATGAAAAAGCGGCTGAAAGATTACTCATACATGGAAGCCTACTTCGAACATGAAGAGGCGCTGGGGGATGAGGATCAGGATGAGGACGAGTTCCGGATCATCCGCAAGAAAGCCTTCTTGATCTCGGAAATGACGCCGGATGAGGCAGTCTTGCAGATGGAGCTGCTGGGTCATTCCTTCCTGCTCTTCCTGTCGGTTGAAACGGGCCGGGTTTGCGCGGTCTACAAGCGCCATGACGGCGATTACGGATTACTGGAGCCGGAGTATTAATTTGCTGGAAAATGAAACGGGGGCGGGTCAAGTCCTCTTAAAACAACTCAATCCTGAACAAGAGCGGGCCGTCCTGACGACGGAGGGCCCGCTTTTAATCCTGGCGGGGGCGGGCTCGGGCAAGACCCGGGTCGTAACCCGGCGGGTGGCCTGGCTGATTCAAGAAAAAGGCGTCCACCCGGGCCGTATCCTGGCCATTACCTTTACCAACAAAGCCGCCGATGAAATGAGGGAGCGGGTCATCCAACTGATTGGCCCCCAGAGCCGGGGCAGCTGGATCGGGACCTTCCACGCCATGATGCTGCGGATTCTGCGGCGTCACGC
>JAAZFK010000214.1 GCA_012511735.1 Clostridiaceae bacterium
AGCACCTCATCAACGTCCTCCGGCTTGATGCCGGCTCTCTTCACAGCCTCACTGATGACGACTTCACCCAGTCTGGCCGCGGGCACTTTGGCCAGGCTGCCGCCGAATTTTCCGATTGCCGTACGGCAGGCACCCAGAATCACAACTTCTTTCATAAATTACCTCTCCTTAATAAGTGTAAAAACCTTCACCTGATTTGCGGCCCAGTTTTCCCTGCTCCACCATACGGCCCAGCAGGGGGCTGGGCTTGTACTTGGGATCCCCCGTCCCCTCTTCAATAATCTCCATGATATTTTTGACGATGTCGATTCCGATGAAATCGGCCAGCTGGAGTGGCCCCATGGGATGATTGGCGCCGAGCCTCATGGCCTGATCGATGTCGTCCCGGCTGGCCACACCCCTGTCGAGCAGGTCAGCGGCCTCATTGATCATGGGGATCAGGAGCCGGTTGACAATGAAGCCCGGGCTCTCCCTGCAGAAAACCGGTTCTTTGCCGATGGCCCGGACGATCTCCGCCGCCTTCTGCATGGCCTCTTCCGAGGTTTCCTCGCCGCGGATCAGTTCAACCAGTTTCATGACGGGCGCCGGGTTGAAAAAATGCATGCCCATCAGTCGATCCTCATGTTTGAGTCCCCGGGCGATGTCCGTAATTGAAAGAGAGGAGGTATTGGTCGCGAAAAGGCAATCAGGCCCACAGATTTCATCGAGCTGGGAAAAAAGATCGCGCTTGACCTCCAGATCCTCAAAGATGGCTTCGATGACAAGATCCGAATTCTTCGCGTCTTTCAGGTCCGTCGCCCCCACAAGTTTCGCCAGCAGAGCGTCCATCGCTTCCTCTGTCAAACGACCTCTGTCCAGCTGACGCCTCAATTGCTTCTCGATCATGGATCGGCCCCGGTCAACCAGCTCCTGGCTGCGGTCAAACATGACCGTCTCATGACCGAATGAGGCGAACACCTGCGCGATTCCTGCCCCCATGGTGCCGCAACCGGCTACAAATACTTTCATTCTTCTTCCTCCTTCTTCCTTATCGGTGATTTGCTCTCCTGTCGTCTGGCCAGCTCTGTCACCATGTATGCGGCGACATCATCCGCGTACTTGCCAGGCCCGAAACCGGCATCACCGCCCAGCTCCTTGGCCAGTTCATGTGTAAGGCGGGGCCCCCCGATGATGAGGAGGAATTTGTCGCGCAGCGACTCCGCCTCAAGGAGCTCAACCAGTTTCGAAATGTTTTTGATGTGCACGTCTTTTTGTGTCACCGTCTGGGATACTAACATGACATCGGCCTGGTAGTGAACCGCTTCCCGGATAAAATCCTCGTTCTCCACCTGACTGCCCAGGTTCAGGGTCTCAATCATGTCGTAGCGTTCAAGCCCGTAACGACCCGCGTATCCCTTCATGTTCATGATGGCATCGATTCCCACCGTATGTGCGTCAGTCCCTGTGCTGGCTCCGATCACCCTGATCTTGCGCCCGAAGACCTCCCGGATGAAGCGGTCGGTTTCCTCCAGACTCATGGATGGAGTGGCGGTCGCGCTGACTTCAATTCTTGTGTAGTCAATCCCCTTGTCGAAAGTTCCATAAGCGATGATGCGGGTAAAGCCATCGTCCAGCGCCTGGTGCCAGGCGATCAGGGGATCGGACAGGCCCATGGCCAGAAGCATGGCCCGGGCCGCCTCCACCGCCCGGTCGTCGTCAGGGACCGGCAGGGCAAAACTCAGCTGTACGCGCCCGTCATCCATGGTGTCACCATAGGGCTTGAGACGGGTCAGGTCAGGTTCGGGTTTCATTTTTTTGTTCCTCCATAAAGAGTTGCTCGAATGGGTTGTCATAGTGATCGCCCTTTGAGATCACACCGTCCAGTCCCTTGCCGCCACCGGAACGCCTTTTGATCCCCGCGAAAAGCCCCGCCTCCAACGAGTCGAAAAGTCCGTCCGCCCTGATCGTTTCCAACAGGTCCAGGGTCTTGGCCAAAACCGTATCGGCCCGCTTCTCCATCAGGCCACCTTGCTTGTACTCAATCTCTTCCTCCAGGGATTTGAAGGCACGCTTGACATAGCGGGCGCTTTCAATGGCATAGGCGCGATCTGCGATATGGGGTGTGTGAATGGCTTCGGTCATCATGCCGAGGAGGAGGAATTGCTGCCGGGACAGCATGGCCGCCGCGTTGAAGAGCGTATCCTGGACCAGGCCCTGGAAGATATTGCCGGTCATATGCTTGGTTGGCGGCATATACTTCAAGGGCGCCTTGGGAAAGATCTGGCGCGCCATCTGGGCTTGAGCCAGCTCGTAGACGAAAGAGTCCTCCAAAGCGGGGTCCATCTCAAATGCGTGGCCCAACCCCATCTGTTCCTCGCGCATGCCTGCCCTCAAGGCAAACTGTTCATTGATCAACTGGGACGCCAGGACCGTATGCGCCTCCTCAAAGGCATCAGCGGTTGTCAGATAATTGTCTTC
>JAAZFK010000029.1 GCA_012511735.1 Clostridiaceae bacterium
CCCCGTCGATCCGGATGGGCAGGGGGAAGCCGGGCAGGGAGGCACGGGGTCGGTTCCAATTGAGACTGTTCCTGCGGTTCTTCCGGATGACCAGGAAGAAACGGATGAACCTTTCGACATCAGCCGCTTGAAGCCCATGGCCATCCTGAAGATTCCCAAGATCAAGATTGAGGCGGTCATGGTAGAGGGGGTGACGCCCAACGATCTGCGCTATGCTGTCGGTCACTTCCCGGGCACCGGTCTGCCGGGGCAGGCGGGCAACCTGGCGATTGCGGGTCACCGTAACTTCATCACCGGCGATTTTTTCGGCCACTTGGACAAGGTCGGTCTGGACGATCAGCTGATTGTCGAATACGGGAACCACACTTTCGTCTACAGGGTCACCGAGATCTTCGTCGTGGAACCGGATGAGACCTGGGTTTTGAATCCATCCAGGGAAGCCCAGATCACGCTTGTGACCTGTACTCCACCGAGAATCTCATCACACAGACTGATTGTCAGGGGAGTTTTGGAACATGGCTAAGAGCCTTTGACAAAAAGCGCCGTCCTTTGTATGATAGGCAGGCAGTTAAAAATGCCTTTTTAGCTCAGTAGGTAGAGCGCATCCATGGTAAGGATGAGGTCGCCGGTTCAATTCCGGCAAAAGGCTCCAAGGTTAAGATCCGTCCCGGCCGGGGCGGATCTTTTTTCTTTAGTAACTCCATTGTCTACAGTCCATCGTATTTTCATGTTTCTTATAGATCAGGGTTGAACTGAAAATAATCTATTTAATATCCATGGAGGGCACTATGAATCGAAGAATCAGTTATAAAAAAATGGCTCCGGCCGCCTTTGAACCCTTGATGAAAAGCGAAGAGTCCATGAAAGACAGCCCCTGGACCCCAAGCTTTTGGAGCTCATCAAAATCGGGGTTCCCCAGATCAACGGCTGCGCCTTCTGCCTTAATATGAACCAAAGAGGCAAGGAAACTGGGTGAAAGTGAGGAGGAGATCTACCTCCTCAATGCATGGAGGGATTCAAAGATCTACTGAGGCAGGGAAAGAGCGGGCCTGGCCTCCGGCTTCTTCCAATACTTAAGAAATAAGTCCGGTGTCTGCCAGTCGAATCAGTTGCATACTGAAAGTTGCGACGTATTGTGATATAATTCAGTCAGTAACTGAAAGATGGATATGGCAATGATTATTCGTGGAATGTATCTGAATAAGCTTATCGACTACAAGGACAATGGTTTTATCAAAGTAATAACCGGTGTCAGACGATGTGGTAAATCGTCCTTACTAAAAATGTACCATTCCTATTTACTTGAAAATGAACCTGGAGCAGATCTTCTATATCTGAATACAGAATTGCTTGAGAATATTAGTATCCGCGATAAAGGCTCCCTTCTTAACCATATAAACACGAAACTTGGAGGCTTGGATCAGACGAAAAAATACTATTTTCTTTTTGATGAGCTGCAGAATATTGACGGATGGGAAGAAGTCATTAATGGTCTGCATGCAAGTGACAATGTCGATGTCGTGCTGACAGGATCTAATGCTTATCTCTTAAGCTCCGACCTTGCGACCTTGCTCTCGGGTCGCTATGTCAGAATTGATATGACGCCACTGTCATTTGTGGAGTATCTCGAATTCAACAAATTATGCCCTTCCGAGATCGAACGCAGACATGCGGAAGAAGAACTGCAGAATTATTTGGAATACGGTTCTTTTCCTGCTACGGTTCTCGCTGACACCGTGGAGTTGAAGAGGGATTACCTGGGTAGCCTTTATGACAGTATCATTGTCAGGGACATCATCACCCGCCATCAGGTAAAAGATGTGCAAGCGCTGCACCGTATTATTAGTTTTATATTCGAGACAGTTGGAAAGCCTTTCGCAATAAAAAATATCGTGAATAGCATCAAATCAGCAGGTGGTAAAATCAGCCATGAAACCATTGTTGACTATATCAACGCGCTGGTTGACGCCTTTGTTTTATTTCCTGTTGACGCTTATGACACTAGAGGTAAGAAACTCTTTTCGACCAAACGCTGCTACTATGTGGTGGATAGCGGTCTTCGAAACACCCTTGTGTCTCCCTTGTCGAGAAATACCGGCAGTTTGCTTGAGAACACAGTGTTTTTGGAATTGAAGCGTCGAGGATACAAAATGTTTACAGGCTATGCCGGAGAAAACGAGATCGACTTTATTGCCAGAAAAGGCCAAGGCTTGGTCTATATTCAGGTTGCTTCTTCCATTGAAAATGAGAATACTCGAGCTCGCGAGTATCGCAGTTTAAATGACGTCAAAGATAACTATCCTAAATATGTGCTGACGCTGGATCAGCTGGACTGGTCGGAACAAGGTATCCAACAGGTTAATCTGGTCGATTTTCTGCTCGGCAAAGAGTTGACCTGAGTCAAGCCGGGTCGAGGATAGCTTTACAACTTTCGGTGCCTGATACTGGATTCAAGTCAAGTCCAGAATGTTGGTGCAAATTCATCTTCCGGTAACTCTATCCTTCGAGCCACCTGTAGCACCGCCTGATCCTATGACTTTTGCCATTGCTATTGCATAAGTCATAGGACGATTGCAAATAATTCTTCGTTTAGCATAGGACATTTACGCCTGACTGCTGTTTCGTGAGATGCCAGGATATCAAAGATCAACGATTCCAAGTCTAAGAGACTTCACTTCATCGTCAGCCGTCTCTTTGCCGCAAGACGCGGATCAAACCTCTTTCGCGTTTGACTTTCTGCTGAAGAGCTTGCGTGTCATCTTAATCAGGGACATCTTGTTCCCGTAATTGAG
>JAAZFK010000030.1 GCA_012511735.1 Clostridiaceae bacterium
GCACAAATTAGATCGTGATGAAGTCTTCTCGAGCCTTCTCTTCTTTCGTCCGCCGGGGATACTTGCGGATCAATTCCGCGTGGATAAAAGCGCCCGACATGATGATGTAGACCGCCAGGTAAAGCCAGAGCATAAGAAAGATAATGCCTGTAATACTGCCGTACATGAGGTAGTAGCGGGTCTGGAGCGCGATGAAATAAGACAGGCCGTGGGAAATGACAATCCAGCCGACGGCTGTCAGCATGGCAGACAACATGGTCAGGCGCAAGTAGTGGCGCTGCCGCTTCAGCAGAGTAAACACCACGGTGAAAATGAAGGTGAGCAGGATGAAGGCGATCAGGTTGGCCAGGATGCCGAATTCATCCTTAAGCAAAAAGTCGGGAAGAATGAAGAACTGTTCCAGATAATCGATTAGAAAACGGTTGAAAGCGAGTAATAGCAGGATAACCGACAGAATGATCCCGATCACGAAGATCGCCACGATGCCCAGGAGGCGAAGGAAAAGGAAATTGTAACGGGATCGGGCGTGGTAAATCCGGTTGAGGGCGGCAACTGTGTTCCCCGCTCCGCGGGAAGCGGCCCAAAGAAGACCTAGAATGAAGACTGACAGGAAGGGAATGCTGCTGGTTCGGCCTACGGAATCCAGAAAGTCCCGTAAAACCGAAAGAATCTCCTGGGGAATGACAGCGCTCAAAGCCGGCATGGCCAGTTCAAACTTGTCCACCAGACCCAGATCCAAAAGCTCCAGCAAGCTGAAAGTCAGAATGATCAAGGGGAAAACTGAAAAGAGCAGATAAAAGGAGGAGGCCGCTGCGCTGACACCGATCTTGAGGGAGAACAGACGTTTCAGCCGTTCTTTCCAGGCCGAGACCCAGGTCTTCTCCCTGGAATAGTTTTCCAGACGCTGTTGCAGACCATTCAGATGGGCAGCAAAACGCCCCGTGTCCTCTGCGTCCTCCCGTGTCTTGTTCATTTCCGGATGATCCATTGGTTCTACCCTGGCAAACGAGTTGCTGGAGATCATCATAGCGCAAAAGTGCGGCCCGATCATCTGAACTGCCTGTTGAGGCTACAAACTTGACCCTCAGGAGACCAAATAAACGTTAACCGAAGCCATTTCGGGAACACCGGTGACTGGCCGATTTTGCGGTTCAGCTATCATGAAGAAAAACGCATCAGCTTAATCAATAGAAAGAGGAGGACCTGTCATGTCCAATCCAGAAAACCAAGCAGAATCACTTAAGAATATTCTAAAAAAGCTAAGTGACGGCGCGTCCGTAGAAGACGTCAAGGAAGAATTTCTAGCCACCTTCAAAACCGTCGACGCCTCAGAAATCGCGGCCGCGGAGGCGGCTCTGATCAAATCAGGCACCCCGGTTGAGGAGATCCTGAATCTTTGCAATGTCCACGCCGCCATCGTGGAGGGCAATGTCAACGTCATCTCCGTCGATCCCGGCATGGGCCATCCTCTGACCGTTTTTTACAAAGAGAATGACGGTCTGGTGGAGTTCCTGGATGGCGACTACGCCAAAGCCAAGGTGGCCTTCCTGTCTTCCGATGACCGGGACGCTTACGCCCGGGCGCTGGAGCGACTCTCCAAAATCGACCGGCACTACGCCCGCAAAGAAAACCTCATGTTCCCCTACATGGAACGAAACGGCATCACGGCCCCTCCCAAAGTGATGTGGGGCAAAGACGACGAAATCAGGGCCCTGATCAAGGCCTCCCTGGACAAGGTCCGGGCGGGAGACAAAGATGAAAAACTCTTCGCCGAGATGGAACTTGAAGTCCGCGGCATGATCCACAAAGAAAACGAGATCCTCAAACCCATGCTGGTTGATAATCTCACCGAAGATGACTGGAAAGTCGTCGCGGCGGAAAGCGCCCAGTACGGTTACGCCTTCGCGGATGCCATCGAAGGGGCAAGCCCTTCGGACGCTGCTGCCTGGCTCAAGGGGGAACAAGGACAACTCAGTCGCACTGGCGATAAGGATTTCGAATTGGCAAGCGGCCATTTCAATGCCCGGGAGCTGGAAGCCATGCTTAACACCTTGCCGGGCGACATCACCTACGTCAACGCCGAGGGAAAGGTACAGTACTTCAGTGAGGGCAAACACCGGGTTTTCCCGCGCACCAGGACGGTAATCGGCAGGCGGGTCGAAGACTGCCATCCGCCCAAGAGCCTGCACCGGGTCATGGCTGTCGTGGACAGCTTCAAATTAGGTGAAAAAGATGAAGAACACTTCTGGATTCAAAAAGATGGCCTTTTTATCCTGATTCGCTACTATGCCGTACGCGACGAAGACGGCGCCTATCTGGGTGTTGTGGAAGTCACGGAGGAGATCTCGGGCCTGCGCAAACTCGAAGGCAGCAAAACCCTGCTGGAAGGAGAAGTGTAGGCGATGATCAAGATGGTGACAACCGACTTGGATGACACCCTCCTTCGAAGTGATAAAACCATTTCATCCTATACCTACCAGGTTCTGGAAAAAGTCCGGGATCAGGGCATCAAGCTGATCTTCGCGACCGGCAGGGGGCACAGCACAGATGGGCTCTTGCCCCCCGGACTCTTTGATGGCCACGTCCATATGAACGGAGCCAAAGCCTATGTAGGTGAAGAACTGGTTTATGACCGGACCATCCCCGCCCATGTATTCGCGCCCCTTCTGGGCGCCCTGTCCGACCATGGCCTGAAAGTCGCCGCGGAGATCGACGGTATCCATTTTTCAAACTTCGCCGTGAATCAACATTGGGCGGGTTTTGAACGCTTTGTGATCAGCCATTTCGACGACTCACTGGGGCAGGCCGGCAAGCTGTACGCCCTACTCGATCACCCCTGGCAGGCTGAAGTCATTGAGACCCTGATGCCGGATGACCTCTATCTGCAGATCAGCCGGGATCAGATGGCCATGATCATGCACAAGGAAGCCAAGAAAAGTCATGGCGTCCTGGAGATCGCCCGCATCTTCGGGATTGGACAGGAACAGATCCTGGCCTTTGGTGACGACCATAACGATGTGGACATGCTCCTTTACAGCGGCCGAGGCGTCGCCATGGCCAATGCCGTGGACGCGGTCATAGAGGTAGCCGATGAACTGTGTGATATCAGCGACCGGGACGGAGTGGCCAAGTGGCTGGACCACCATCTGCTGAACGGCCAGGGAGGTCTCTCATGATCTATGTTCTCTTTGAAGTCATTGTTAAGGAAGCTTTTCAGGATCAATACCTGCATCTGGCCTCAGGGCTTCGACGTGCCCTTGAGTCGAGTCCGGGGTTTTTGCGGTCCGAACGATTTACCAGCCTGCTTGACCCGGGCAAGATCCTCAGCCTCTCCGTCTGGGAAGATGAAGAGGCCGTCAACCGCTGGCGCCGACAGGCTGAACATCAGCTGGCTCAAAAGCAGGGACGTGACCTCATGTTTGAAAGCTACCGGATCACGGTCACCACACCCATCCGCAGCTACACCATGACAGACCGGGACCAGGCCCCCCAATGAGCCAACTCATATGAAAAACCGGGTTAAAAGTGAACATGAAGAGCAGGCCTTGCTCGAAGACAGGAGTTATACATGGAAAGAACCATCAGCCATCAACTGACAGGCTACCGGACCCAGGACGGGGCCGGCGTCAGCCTGGTACGCGTGCTGGGCAACCGGACGGTTGACCAATACGATCCCATTTTGCTGCTCGATTCCTTCGACAGCACCCGGCCTGAAGACTATACCGCCGGTTTCCCCATGCACCCCCACCGGGGAATTGAGACGATCAGCTACGTCTACCGCGGCCATATGACGCATCGCGACAGCCTCAAGCATGAAGACACCATCGGTGACGGGGAAGTCCAATGGATGACCGCGGGCTCCGGCATCATGCACGAGGAAATGCTGCCTCCCTCGGATCGGCTTCTGGGAGTTCAGCTCTGGCTTAACATGCCCATGAAAGATAAGATGGCCCCGCCTGCCTACCTCAGCATCAAGCACCATGAGATTGAGGAAATCGAACTTAACAAGGGAAAACTGAGACTTCTGGCCGGCCGTTACCAGGACAAAACGGGACACCAGGGCAAGTTTCTGCCTCTCGATTATTATGACATCCAGCTTGAACCTCAAGGGGGAGTCAGGATCGAGACAGAACCCGACCGCTCAGTCATGGCTTTCACCCTCTTGGGGGATGCCCGGATCGCAGGCGAGTTGATCAAAGAAAAAACAGCGGTCAAGCTGACACCCGGCGACTATGTGAACATCGAGGCGACAGACCTGCCCGCGCAGGTACTCTTCATGAGCTCTGTCCGGCTCGACGAGCCGGTTGCCTGGGGCGGCCCGATCGTCATGAACACCAGGGAAGAATTGACTCAGGCTTTCAGCGAGCTTCGGATGGGAACTTTCCTCAGATCAGAGATCGCCTACTAGAACCGGATCAGGGAGGGGGTCAGCGGGTGAAATCGCGGTAGATCTCCTCCAGGAAAGCCTGGGGCCTCAATTCAAGTTCCTGCATCAGAAGCTTCTTGTAGGATGTGAAATACTGCTTCAAGTCGGTAATCCTCTGCTGATAACCATAGTAGAGCAGGAATAATCTGGCCGTCACCTCATCCGTGGGATCCAGTTGGCGGATTTTTTCCAGACAATCGGCGAGCAAGGTGGAAAATCGATACGACTCCAATTCCCGCTCTGCGTATAAAGTCAGCACTTTGTAGGTTTTCCGTTTGATGATCCGCTGGAGCTCCAAGGCCCAGTCATAGGACTCCTCTTCCAGAAAATCGCGGTTGTAAAGTTCCAGGATATCGGCGATGCTTGCGGGGTCCTGCCTTTTCTGTTTTAAGATCTGCTCCAGCTTGCCTACATCACTTGTGACAGGAACCAGAAGACTGTAACTTTCATTGGCAAATTTGATCGCTTTGGGGAAGCCGATATCGGCAAGGCATCGCCTTAGCTGATAGACCGTCGTGTGCAAAAGCACCTGAGCTTTGTCCGGATCCCGGTCGGGGAAGAGGTGCTCGATCAGCGTGCGTTTGTTCACAGGACTGTGCGAATTCAGCCAGAGGTAAAAGAAGAGTTCCCTGGCTTTGCGGGTCCTCCAAACCATGACCTTCTGATCCTGATTGTAGATGGTCAGATGATCCAGGCTGACCACGTGGAGGAATCTGTCAGATTCAGTGGAGTTCAAGCGGCCATTTCCAGACGAAGTCCGGTTCGAGCGAAGCTTGGCAATGGTTTTATCAAGCCTGCTCTTTTGGACGGGTTTGAGCAGGTAGTCGATGGCATTCACCTCGAAGGCATGGACAGCGTACTTGGAAAAAGCCGTGACAAATACGAGCTGAAAGTAATGATTGCGGGTCAGGCGGTTGGCAAGTTCGATGCCGTTGGTGGGACCCATTTCAATATCCAGAAAGACCACATCGGGGTTCAGACGTTCGATCTCGTTGAGGGCATGGTCCGGGTCGGTGTATTGGCCTACAATCTTGAGGTCATCATAAGCGGCATGGAGCGCTGCCAACACCTTGTTGGCCGCGGCCTCATCGTCAATCAGAACGGCTTTCAGATTTTCCATGTAATCCCCTTTCCGGAATTGTCACTTGAACCAATGTACCCTGCCCGCGGTCGCCGGCGAACTCGATGGAAGCCCCCGGCATGATGCTGATTTTCTTGATGATGTTCTGTAATCCAAGTCTCCTTGACTCGCCCTTGAGGATCCTCTCCCGTTTGTCAGGAGCCATACCGATCCCGTTATCTTCAACCGTGATCCGGATGTAGCCGTCCCCTGTTCTGCCGGCCATGATGCGGACGATCCCTTCCGAATCCAAAGAGGCGATGCCGTGCTTGACCGCGTTTTCGGCCAGGGGCTGGATGGTCAGGGGCGGAATCTGTCCGTCAAGATCACCCTCGATCTCGTATTGAATCTGAAGTTTGTCACCGTAGCGCATTTTCTCAATCTCCAGATAGGCGACCACCATCTCCAATTCCGTCTCCAGGGGAATCAGCCCTCTTTCCATATGGAAATCGAGCTTGCCCCGGAAATACAAAGCCAGGTAGTTGAGCGCTTCACGGGTTCTCTCACTGTCCTCATAGCTCAGGCCAATGATGGTATTGATGGTGTTGTAGACGAAATGCGGAGGAATCTGTGAGAAGAAATAATCGAACTCCCGTTCCAGCCTTTTCTCCGTCAACTCAGTCATTTCCAGGTAGTCAGCACGCAGTCGCTCGCCAATCAGGAAGACCATGCTGACCAGGACAAAGATCAGCATCCACTCGGAATAATGCGGGATCTTCCAGTCCAAGACCATTTTGACTCCCATGGAAATCCAGTAGGATGCCAGCGAGACGACAGCCACCAGGATGAATTCGACCGCCACCAACTTGCGCAGCATGGCCTTGATCATGACAACGGCCATGTAGCCGAAACTGGCAAAAAGAAC
>JAAZFK010000031.1 GCA_012511735.1 Clostridiaceae bacterium
CTGTTGTCTGACTTTCAGGGCTGGTTATTGGAGGGCTGGTAGTTTTATTGGTAACTGGCTCTTTGGGCTTACCACTACAGGCAGTCAATGTAAATATGAACAAAAAGGCTATAACTAATGCTACTTTTTTCATAATGCTTTCTCCTTAAACGAATGTCTGATTTACAATAATTCTTTCCTTCTTGTTTTTATTCTTTGATTAAACTGAATGAAAACATACTCGATGTGCCTGTTAAAACTGTTTCTTTGTGGTGCTCTTTGAGCTTTAAACCCCTTAGAGTCTTACTCATCGTATCATAGTGGAAACTCACCCATCAGCCTCTAATTGGAAGACATAGGGTTAATTCATGAAAGCCCCCGGTGAGTTGAGGACAGAAGTGGAATAAAGATGAAGCACATCTGCGCCCGGGTCAAGATCAACCAGGCCGGAAACGGCCTGCATCGAAATATAACGCAGATCGATCACGATCACCTGGCTGTAGCCAGCTGACAGCAAGGGAATCAAACTGGAGCCGAAAGAGTCGCGGAAGACAACCAGTTGAAGACCATTGTCCTGAGTGGGGTTGTCCAGGACCAGCAAGGGCTTCGCGCCACCCATGAAGAAATCATACGGGTCAATCCCCTCCAGCCGGTCTTTTTGGTAGACGCCTGTCTGTTCACCGGTGATGGGATCGTGGAGGATCAGCGCCTCCAATGTCGGACTGGTAAGCCTGGACAGTCGGTCGGGTTTGACCGGAATCCCCGCCTGTCCCGCGTAAGTTCCCAGGTAATCTTCAAGGCCAATGCTTGTTTGATACGACTCTGCCCCCGAACCGTCATGCCCCAAGGCCTCCAGAATACGGGACGCAACCAGGTTGATTTTTGTCTGATCCCAATGCGGATCGGTCCTGTAATAAGCCTCAAGTGAAAGATCCTCCAGGAGGGGAAGGAGCTGGATGTCACCGCTCAACCGGCTTGCGATCAAGTCAAACATCCGCTCATAACTGTAGTGAGGATAGTTCCCCGGCCCGGCCAAGAAGACATTCTTGTCAGGAATCAGGGCGAAAACCTGCTGACCACGCCCGTTAAATATCTCTGCGGATACTTGATTGAAAAGAGCGAGAGCCCGCTCCACCACCTGTTGATGGAGCAGTGGATCCAACTTGGCCAGGTGGCCGTTCAATTGGTAAAAGCGATTGTAATCTTTCTGCCTCAGAGCCCGAATTCTCCCAATGGCATTGATGGAACGAAAGGTGTCGCGGAAAGGAAACTGATCCAGCAGGTATGTTTCCAGATAGGACAGGTAGTCTGATGAATCCGCTCCGTGATGTATCTGTTTGTATTGGCTGATGCTCATCCACTGCATGAGCGGACGCCGTTCAGCTTCCGACAGTGGCTGATCTGACCGGATCATCGAAATGACCGGGACAGTGACCAGGATAAGGAAAAAGACGACAATCAGGACAAGCGCTTTGTTTTTCACAACAATCCCCTAGAAACGAAAATAAAGAAACGGATTGAAGGATCCGTCAATCAATGATGCGGTTGAAAAAACCATAATCAAGACAATCCCGCCCACGGTCACCCAGTCTGACAATTGGAATGTCCTCCGTCGCCCCAACCTTGTGAGCAATTGTTTAGGGAAAGGGGTCGCGGCGATCAGGGCGATGATCAGGGTCAGCAGATAGCTTTTTGTGTAGTAGACAGCCATGTGATCAGCAAGGGGCAGACCCGCCAGTCCGAACATTCCACTCAGATTCGCAAAAGCCAGGCCCGTATCTCCTGCGTTAAAGATAACGAAACCGAGTTGGACAAAGAAAAAGGTATAGAAGACCGACAAGGGTTTGGGAAGCTTCTTCAGGAGTTTTCCCAAACCCGCCCGCTCCAAGGCTAAAAGGAGGAAATAGAATAACCCCCACAGGACAAAGTTCCACGAGGCGCCATGCCAGAGTCCGGTCAGAAGCCAGACAATGAGGAGGTTCCTGTAGGTCTTGACTGTCGATCCCCGGCTGCCCCCTAAAGGGATATAGACATAGTCGCGAAACCATGACCCCAGGGACTGATGCCAGCGGCGCCAAAACTCAGTGATGCTTGTTGAAAGGTAGGGATAATCAAAGTTCTCCAAAAACTGAAATCCAAACATGCGCCCCAGGCCAATGGCCATATCCGAATAACCTGAAAAATCAAAATAAATTTGTAAAGTGAAAGCCAGAGCCTGTACCCAGAGAGAAAGGATACTCCCTGTGACAGCTGACTGGAGATGATGGACAAGTTCCGCCAGCGTGTTGGCAATCAGGATCTTCTTTCCCAAACCCGAGACAAAGCGGATGATCCCCGACGCCATGAGCTCAAGATCAACTATTCTGTTACGCAGCTCTGAAGAAATAGTCCGGAAACGTACGATGGGCCCTGCGATCAGTTGCGGGAAGAAGGCCACATACATGAGAAAATCGAAGGGATTGCGCTCCACCTCAAGGTCTTTTCTGAAGACGTCGACAAGATAGGAGAGAATTTGGAAGGTATAGAAGCTGACGCCGATCGGCAGCGCCAACCTCAAGGGTGCGAGGGCAACCGGAAACAGACGGTTCAGGTTAATGATGGCGAAATCGCCGTATTTGAACAGGCCTAGCGGTATCAGGCTCAAAGCGATGCCGGCAGTCAAGGTTAATTTTCTTAAGCTGTCCTGTTTGAAGTGGTTGATGACCAGACCGGCAAGATAGCCGGTCATGGCCGTAGACACCATAATGATCGAAAATCGTGGTTCCCCCCACGTGTAGAAGAAAAGACTTGCCAGGAGGAGAATCGCGTTTCTCATCCGCCGGGGCGCCATAAAATAGAGAGCCAGGACGGCCGGAAGAAAATAATATAGAAAGCTGATGCTTGAGAAAAGCATGAAATGGAAGATCAGCTAACTGGCGTGAAGGCTGCCGCTTGTGCGATGGCATTGACTTCGTCGGTGCTGCCCATGACGAAAAGAACAAACTGACCTCGTGTTGCGACATGAAAGGTGTCAGCCGCGACGCAGATCCATTTACGGAGATCTGCCTTCTCCTTCAGCTCCCCGGCAAAGAGGGCCGGGTCTTGTCCCGGTTCGAGCCTGAAGAGCCCCATGGCGAACGGATGAACGTTGATCATGGGTTGGAGCGAATAAGCCTCGGCATAGAGGCCGTCCAGACTTTCCGCGCCGATCAGATAACCGGCTTCGCCGCTTTTGATTTCTTCCAGCATCCCGCTTTCGAGCAGCTCATGCATGCCTGCCTCATCAACAATTTCAGTCAGCGCCTGCTCAAGATCCTCAATCAGTTCTTCGGTCTGATCGGGATCCGAACCGGGGTCCGACGGTTGACAGGCGACCCCGAAAATCAGGGCAAATAAAAGGACGATGATCACAACTTGTTTCATTTCTTGACTCCTTAAAATAATCAGGAGGACAAACA
>JAAZFK010000032.1 GCA_012511735.1 Clostridiaceae bacterium
ACACCACAAACCAGCGCCGCAATGGCCATGCCATTCGTCTGTGCGGGAGCCGGGGGCGGGGCGTAGCCGCCAGGTTGTTGATATTGCGTATTGTTTTCCATATGTCTCCTCCAACAATATAAAAAAATATGGAAACGTTCTCGATCCTAGGATCCGTTTCCCCTTCTAGCCAAACAATAGGCAATGGGAGCGGCTTTGTCAAGTTGAACCGGCCACTCAACTGCATAAGTTTACGATCATCTCTTCCTGGAACCTTGGGCTGAATGCGGGCCTCTGTCAAGGGAAGACAACCGGCCTTGCCTCCCGGATCAGCCAGACGATCTTTTCTTTTACCCGATAATCCGTCGCCCGGTGAATCGCCTCTGAATAGAAATTCAATTGGATTTCATAACGGTCAATCAATCGCTGGTCGCCACCGGTCGCCGGCAGGCGATCGGTTTTGAAATCCACCAGAATGGCCTGATCGTCTTCGATAAACCAAAGATCGATCATGCCCTGGATCAAGCTTATTTCTTCAGACGGAAAGGACGGATCGAGGCGGCTGGACGGAACTGCCAGAGTAAAGGGCATCTCCCGGTAGACTTTGTCAGCGGCCAGAAGCCTGGCAGCCAGCTGGCTGTCAGCCCAACCGGCCGCCTGAGCCGCGAAGGGAAGGGCGGCCTGCCGCTCTGCCTGGGACAGGGTACGGGCAGCAAGGAGCCGGTCCAGTTCCACTTCGTATTGTGCCTTGGCCTCCTCTAACGTCCGGCCCCGCAGGGCTTCAAGATCAAGAAACTGGAAGACGGTGTGCATGGTAGTCCCCAGCAGGGCTCCCTGTGACGGTGTATCTTTTTCCCTGGAGCGCAAGGTCAGCGGCATGTCGGCTCTCTCCAACCTGGATGGCCCTGCCTGGGACTGATACTGCCAAACAGGTTCAGATCGCGCTTCGGACTCTGAAGAATGGATTCTTTGTTCCAGACCCAGCCGCTGCAATTCGGTCACAGTCACTTTAGCCGGTGCCCGGGCAGCATCTGTAAAGGGGATTTGACCGTCCAACTGTTTTTCAGGGGGGGAGGTAATCATCGATTGCCTGACCAAGGTGTCTGCATCCTTGCCCTCAGGCTGATCATCCGCCAAACCCTGCTCGAGCGTTTGATATAACTCTTTCCAGCGTGTAAGGCGCAGTTCTTCAATCACAGGGGGAAGTGCAAGGTCAGACCGGTGTCCTCTCTCATGATCGGCGGACTGTGAGGTCAATTGTGCGGCGAAGGCGGGATGCCTGAACGCCAGATAGGCCAGGAGCAGTTCAGCGTCATTTTTCAGATCCCATGTCAACCGGGCAGGGATCCGGCCGGCAAGGTCCTGCCGCTGCACAGTTTCCATTATTTTGGAATAGGCGGGTTTGGCTTCCAGGCTTTCCTGGTTGACGGTCAGGAGTAAGTAGAGGCCGTGGATGGCCCGTGTCATGGCAACATAAAGCAAACGCCAGGCTTCTGCCCGTTCACGGCTTGCCTCCTTGATCAGCGCCGCCTGGTGCAGGGGATTGTTGATGACCGTCATGCCATGGTCGGTGATGGTTCCGCTTGACAGCCCTTCCTGCTCGGATAATAGGATAAGCGGTCTGGATTCTCTGCCCTGCCAGTTTAAGTCCAGCCGGCCCAGGATGACGTAGTCCCATTCAAGACCCTTGCTGCTATGGCGGGTCAGCACCCGGACGGCACCGGGGAGAAAACCGGTGTCAGACGCTCCCTCTTTGGCTGCTCCCTCGATCATCCGCCTCATTTTGCGCAAGGCTCCCCGGACACCCGGCTGCGGGTCAGGATCAGGTAGTGCCGCGGCATCCAGCAGCGTGTCGAGATCTGCCACGTAGCTTTCACCGAAAGTTGAATGGGCGATGTAGTTTTCATAGTCGGTCTCAAAGATGATCAGATCGAGCAAATCCCTGAAGCTGAGTTCCTGAGCCAGAAAACGCCAGCGCTCCATCCTGTCGACAAACTTCCTGGCTTTTGCCGCCAGCGCATGGTTCTCCATACCGCGAAGCTGGAAGAAGCGGTCATGGAAAAAGGGCCTGTGACTTGACTCCTGCGGGCTGTCTTCCGTCGGAATTGAGGCGACCTGGATCAATTCTTCGGCGCTCCAGACTTCCGGGGCAAAGGGGCCGATGAGGACTGAAAGAAGGGAAAAATCCTGCCGGGGGGTATCGAGCAGGTTGAAGAGCGCCTCAAATTGCCGGAAGACCAGATTGTCCGGGAAGGCATCTCCTGATCTCGAGGTCACCGGTATGCCGTAGCGGGTCAGCACCTCCTCATAATCACGGCAATTGTCATTGGTGGGCAGCAGGATGGCGATCTGTTGATAGCCGATCCCCTTTCGGTGGAGATCATGAATGATCCGTACCGCCAGGAGCGCCTCCCGGCTGGCTGGTGACTTGTCCAGTTCGAGGGGGATGGTCTGGTCGGGGGCATCTTCTTCTGTGGGACTTGTTTTTGTCTCCGTCGCGATTTCCAGCCTCACATTGGCGGGAAAGGAGGCAGCCCCCTTTTGATCATAAGCCAGCCATTTGTCCCGGTCCGCAAATAGTTTTTGGGTTTCGTCATAATCGATTTCACCTGCTTTTTTTGTGAGAAAAGAGCTGAAGAAATCATTGATAAAATCGATGATGACCGGGCGGGTGCGAAAGCAGCGGTTGAGCAAGGCCAGATAGCCGGTATAAGAGGAGGGAAGCTCAGGGATCGCCTCCGCGGGGCGGACCAGACAGGAGGCTTCCTGATGGCCGGCGAAAAGAGCAGGGTTGGCGTAGCGAAAACGATAAATGCTCTGCTTGATGTCACCGACCATGAGCAGGTTGTTCTTTGAGATCTGCCTGATGATCGAATCCTGGATACTGCTGGTATCCTGGTACTCGTCGACATAGATTTCTTTAAACCGGGCCACGTAGTCATCCCTGATGTCGGTTTCCTTCAGGATCTGCAGCGCGCCATGTTCTATATCGCTGAACAGGATGGTGTTCATGGCGAAGCGTCGTCTTTTGAACTCCCGGTCGACCAGAAGCACGACTTCCATGAATCGTGCGACTGATCGCGCGGACTGCCTGAGGTCCCGCCGGATGGTCTGCGTATCCTGGGTGAAAACGGAAGGATAATGGGTGACATAGGCGGCATCCCGGCTGGCGCCCCTCTTGATCTGGTCTGTGATCAGACCCACCAGAGGCAAGAGACCTTCCAGACATTGCCGGAGGAATTGATCTTTACGTTCTTTTTGGGCGGGATCCTTACCGGCCCGGGAAAAGTCGGGAAATTTAATTTCCCCTAACCGGTTGCCGATGGCCACGATCTGATCCCATCTCCCGGCACTCCGGTCGGACGCGTCCCCCAGGCGGGCGACCGCTCCGTCCACCAGATCAACCGCCTCCATCAACTGCTGATCTGTCTTGAGTTTCGACCGGGGCAGCTCCTCCCGCCAGTAAGCCGATTGCCTGATCCGGTCAAGGGTCAGGCGGGCCAGTTCATAGGCCTCGTCAAACAAGTCCCACCAGTAGCCGGCCGCAAAATCGTCAGGAGAGGGGAACTGGTCCGCCCTTTCAAAGAGCCGGTCCAGGGCATCCGCTACGAATTGATCGTAATCGGGCAAATTACGCAATTGATCGAGCATCTTTTCCAGGGCGGTTCTCAGGGGCGTGTCGTCCAGATCGGGCGCATAGGCTCGGGCAATGGTTTGGAAATCCTCCAGCCATTCAGGCAGGCCTCTCTGCTCACGGGTCAAGGTCAGGGGGGCAGGATCCGCTTGGCCGGAGGCTTGTTGCGGGCTGTTGCCCTGGTCGATTTTCGCGTAGAGATCGGACAAGACACTTTCGATTGAGTCATCCAGCAATTCTTTTTCCTGCCGGCCTTCCAGGATCCGATAGCCGGGTTCCAGGTAGGGTTGACCTTCTTCATCACAAAAAGTCGAAAGGTAGGCGGAGAGGATCTGATTGCAGAAGGCATGGATGGTTGAAATCTGGGCCAGATCCAGATCACCGGCCAGGCGGTCAAGGCGCCGCCTTTCTTGCGGATTTGCCGCTTCAAGCCGAAAACGTCGGAGCTGTGAGGCAATTTTTACCTTGAGATCTTTGGCGGCCAATTCGGTGAAGGTGATCACCAACAGTTGGGAGGGTTGAACGGTTCCTGACAACATCCGTTCAACAATCCGCCCGGTGATGGTCGTCGTCTTGCCCGATCCAGCCGCAGCAGAGATAAGCAGGTTGGCCGGCCGGTCGAAGCCGACGGCAAACCGCTGGTCTTCTGTCAATCTCGAGCGGGTCATAAAACCTCCAACCGGCCTGTTCCAGGTCCGGGATTCTGTCCATTATTCTAACAGAACCGCCCTTGTCTGCCCGTACGGCTGAGGTAGTCGGGCCGGCCGTCACTTGAAAGATCAAGCGAAATGTCTGAGAATAATAGAACCCGCTGACCAAACCGGGTGAGGGAGGAAACACTTGAAAAGAAAAGGCATCCTGATTCTGTTTCTTGTCGCGGCACTTGTTTTGACGGTTGCCTGTGGTTCCCGTACCTTCAACGCGGAAGAACTGATCATGATCAGGGTTTCGGGTGCCAATGGCTTCGCCAGCGCGCATGTCAATACCGACCGGGCGGCGGTGGAAGCCCTGCTTGCTGAAGAGTCCGCCAAACTGGATGAGGGCGATGAAAAAGGACTTCAGCGTCATTTTCAGCGCGAAGCAGCGCTTAATTCCCTGGTCTTCACGGTTGACAGAACCGAGGGACTGAAGAACGGCGACGAACTGTCCATCCGGGCCGACTACGATCATCAGCTGGCAAAAGACGCCGGGATCCGCTTCCGAAATGTCCGGTTTAAATACAAGGTCGAGGGTCTTAAAGAAGCCCAGCCGATTGACGTGAAAGGTCAGGTCGCGCTCACCTTCTCCGGCTACGACGGGCGCGGACTTGCGGCCTTGTCCCTGTCGGGTGATCTGGATTTGTATAAGACGGACTTTGACTTTGTCTTTTCGTACGGCAATACGGGTCTTTCCAACGGTGATTCCGTGGAGCTAAAGGTGATTCCCGACAATCGGGCATTGACAGCCAAAGGAAAAATCGCCCGGGAGCAGACCCTGGTCTTTGACGTAAGGGGGCTGCCATCCCTGGCTGACATTGATTTGTTCGAGGATCTGGTTTTGATTTTTGACGGGGTCAGTGACCAGGGCCTTGTCTCCTTTGACACAAGCCGGCTGCCCGCCGAATGGGTGGAAGCAGGTATGCCAGATGAACTGCCCGTCCGGTTTACCGCATTGCCTTCCTCAGGTCTGGCGAACGGGGATCTGGTCCGTATCAAGGCTCTGGTCGATGAGGATTGGTTCGCGGAGCGGGGTCTGACTGCCACCGTGACTGAAAAAGAATTTCAGGTGACAGGCCTGAAGGAATACCCGAGAAATCTCGATGGCGTGGATCTGGTACCCCTGTTTGAGAAAATTGAGCCCTGGCTGGAAAGAGACCTTGCCGGGCGGCTGGACATGAACTATTGGAACAAGGACATCAAAACGGGGGATCCTGTAAGCCGTTGGGATTACCGTTTCAACCAGGGAGTGATCCGTCTCTTTTACGGATACGATCAGGCTGATCGTTCCCATAATTTCCTGGCGATCCTGCTCAAGGTATCGGTCGATGGTGTCTGCCTGGAGACAGTGCCCTACCAATCCTATTATGAACCGGGAGATCGGGAATCCTCGACACTCTACCTGCTTTATCTGATCGAAGAAGTCATGTATGACCGGCCACTGGTTGAGGATTTTCGGGAGATTAATCTACGCTTTCACGGGGATGTTGAACTCGACCTTATTTCCGGGTTTAAAGGGCAATACGGCGGCAATCAAATGATGATTGTGGACGTGCCGGTTCCCGCTGATTACGAGTACGACCAAGCGGTTACACCGGTAGTTCCATAAAGCGCTGTGCTATTATGGCTGGGTACGCTCGGCAGGGTGACAGGCAAAGAGGAGGCTCTTGAATGAGTTTTCACGAAAAGGAGATGATGGACCGGAACAAGCCGTTGCCGGAGGATCGTCCGTCCGTTGGGGAAGCGGAGACCGCCGCCCGCCATATCCGGCGTCCGGCTATTGGCCGGTCCGATTTTGTTTTGCGGAACGCAGAGCCGGCCTTGGATTTTTCCGGCAGGCGGGAAGATGACAGGCGCTCACGCCTGCCCCGCGGGCTTAACCTCCTTCTCCTGCTTTTTGCCAGCCAGCTGGTCGGGGAGCTGGTCTTGCGCGTCAATGTCGACGGCCCCTTCTTCACCATCGGTCTTCTTTATTTGACTCTGCTTTGCCTGGTCCGGGCTCTGGTCTTTACCGCCTTTTTGCGGATTTTGCCGCAAAAGGTGCGTACGGTCGGCATCTATGCCCTCTTGTTTCTGATTCCTTTTATCTGTTCGGCCCAGCTGGTCTACTATAAGTTTTTCAGAACCTTTTTCGTTTTCTATTCAGTCGGTCAAGGCAATCAGGTGCTCCAGTTCCTTGGCGACATTGTCATTAAAATTCTGCGCAACACGCCGTGGTTTGTCATCATGCTGTTCCCTATCAGTATCTTTTTCGTCTTCCTGAAGAAACGGATTGACCGGGATTGTGTCAGCAGAAAACCTTGGCGGGAACTCCTTGCTACCCTGGCTGTGGCCTTGACACTCTTTGGAACCACCATCGGTGTCATGGCGGCTGACCGTTCGCTCAACAGTCCCTGGGAACACTATTTTCTGGAGAATGAGATTCTGGCGGGAACCAACCAGTTCGGCCTGCTCTCTGCCATGCAGGTGGATATCAGCCACATTATTTATCCCCGCAGCTCGCTGGTCACGGAGGATCTGATTCCCGATCCTATCGATCCGATCGAGCCCACAGACCCGCTCGCCCCTCTCCCGTCCGACCCGGATGAGGAAGATCCGATCATTGAAGTGCCTCGCGAGCCCAACATCCTTCCCATTGACTTTGAAGCCCGGTTGGAGGGTTTTGTTCCTGAGAACGATGACGCGCCTATCCTCATGGGCAAAACGCGCGCTGACCTGGTCCGCTATCTGGATCTGGTCTTTTCCAGGACCTTGCCCACTTACACCAACGAGCATACCGGCCGGGGCAAGGGCTTCAACCTGATCTTTGTTACCGCGGAGAGCTTTTCCAAATACTGCATCGACGAAGAAATGACGCCCACCTTGTGGAAGATGTACCACGAAGGTATTTATTTCGAAAATTTCTATGTGCCGGTCTGGACCGTATCCACGCTCGATGGCGAGTACGCGGGGCTTTGCGGCATGATTCCCAAACAGGGTGTCTGGACCCTGAAAGAAGCTCATAAGAATGACATGGCCATGGCGCCTGGCAGGCTGTTTGAGCGGTTGGGCTACAAGACCTATGCCTGGCATAACCATACCTGGAACTATTACCAGAGGGATTTATCGCACCCCAACCTGGGTTATGACTACCGGGGACTTGGTCACGGGCTGGAAGTCGCGCGGACCTGGCCCGAATCCGATCTGGAGATGATTGAGAAGACAGTCTTTGAATTCGTCGACGAGGAGCCCTTCCACGTCTATTATCTGACCGTCAGCGGCCATGCCAACTGGACCAAGATGGGCAATTCCATGTCGTCCCGTCATTGGGATCGTTACGCTCATATGGACCTGCCCCATGAAGGAATCGCCTACCTGGCCGCCAATTATGAGGTAGAACTGGCCATGGAAAGTCTGCTCCAGCAGCTCCGCGACGCTGGGATTGCCGACAGGACCCTGATTGTGCTCAACCCGGATCACTACCCTTACGCGCTTGAAGAACACTCAAGTTATGAGGCCCTGGCCGGCAAGAGTCTGGATAAGGTGTTTGATATATATGAGAGCTGTGCTCTTTTCTATCATGACGGAATTGAGCCTGAAGTCGTCGATAAATTTTGCACCAGCCTGGATCTTTTGCCTACCATCTATAACTACATGGGAGTGCCTTACGATTCCCGCTTCCTGTCCGGCCGCGATATCTTTTCCGACTCCGAGGCACTGGCCATTTTCCTCGGACGCAGCTGGATTACGGAAAAAGGAAGATACGACGCGGCGACGGGCACCTTTACCCTGCACGAAGGACAAAGCCTGGATGATGAGGAAGATTACATTGACCGTATCAACAGGGAAGTCAAGCTGCGATACGATACCGCCAGAGTGATCATTGATTCTGACTATTATAAGGATCTGATGACGGTGGAAGAATGGGACGCCGTCAACCAGCCCTACCTGAGCTACATGGAAGAAAATCCCTGGCCCGCTTCAACTAACGATTCACCCTGATTGCCCGCCGGTTTGCAGGATCTGATCGCGGATCCTGTCTGTTTCATCCCTGCCTGTCGGTCCTGCCTGATTTCTGGGCAGTCTTTTGTCATAACCACAGGCGGCATACCAGGGGCACCAGGCGCATGGACTCTTGTCTTTGGGTTTTTTTGCGGGTTGAGCGGGGAAGCTGCCCTTCATCATCGTTTCCAGGGTTTCAATTGCCTTGGTTTCCGCGAATTGGGCTACTTTTTCGATCCGGTCCCCCTCCCAGATTTTCATCTGCTTTTCCAGAGCCTTGATACCCGGTTTGATCCCTTTGTCCACGGGCGGACGGAATAAAGAGAACTCGTGAAGGCTCTCGGCTCTCCATCCCGCATAGAGGAGGCCTTGAACCGAATCACCGGGGAAGGCCGCTTCGTAAGCCTTTTTGTAAAGGGGGAGCTGGAGGTCGGTGCCGTCGTAAAGATCCAGCCAGGAGAACTCCCTGGATGAACGTTTGTAATCGATCAGCCGCAGGAAGCCTTTGGGGTTTTCGTCGATCCGGTCGATCAGGCCGCGGCAGATAAAATCGTGACCCGCCGCGGTCAGCCGGTAGGCTGGATGTCCCTGGTTGGGGAAATACCATTCGAGGCGGCGGGGCCTGTACAGATCTTTGTGATTGAATTCGGCGATCACTCCCAGGTTGTCGGCAGCCCGCCTGATGATTCGTTCACCGATCCCTCCCGACAGGCGCGGTTGCCCATACCAGGCCAGACGCCGGTCAAGTGCGGCCCGCCTGTAAAGCTGGCGCATGTAGGATCCGGTCAGCTGGTCTTGCCAGGCAAGGATGATCAGTGATTTTTCATGTTCGGGTACCTGGTCGAGTTTGTGAATCAGTTCTCCCGCAGCCAGTTCCATGACACGGTGTAAGAGGACACCCTGGAGGTTGGCCTGATCTCTGGCGACCGGTCTTTCGGAAGCTCCGACCAGGTACTCAACAAAAAAACGGAAAGGGCAGGTGTTATAGAGTTGAAGCATGGAAACGCTGATTCCGTCCCGCAAGGTCAGGGCGGATTCGATGACCGGCTCCGGCAAAGCGAAGGATTCCGCCATCCGGTCAGCCGACTGGAGGACTTGGGGGATCTCCCTGTCCAAACGGTTCGCCACTCTTTGCCAGTTGTCAGGGTCACCCTGCAGCCCGCCGGGTTCTTTTATCAGGATTAATTCTTCGCCCTGCTTGTCCTGTAACCATTCGTCGTAAAGCCGGGAGCTGGATTCGCCCAGAGTCGGTGTTGAAAGATAAAGTGCCTGCCGGGGACGGGACACCAGGGAATGGACCAACCAGGCCTGTGCCGCGGGTTGATCTTTCGACCGGTTGGGGAAGGCCTTGCCGGTTCTGATCTGCAGGAAAGCGCGTTCTTCGTCAAGCAGGAAGCCCTCCTGCTTGACCTCAGGGGGGAAGCTGCTGTCGGTCATGCCCAGGATCAGGAGGACCCGGCAGGGCCAGGAGGCCATTTGCTGGAGCGTTCCGACTCTCACAAGATCAATCCCCGATGGAATCGAGGCCAGCGCCAGGCCTTCGATGCCGGCCAGGAGCATGGAGGAGAAATGTGCCTGGGAGATGCGGGCGGAGCCGAGAAGTTCCGCTGCTTCATCAAGATAATCCAGGACCGCGTTCCAGGAGGCGACAAGGATACGGGCGCTTTCCCCCCGGCCTGCATCAAGCAGCCGGTCGCGCCTCATTTCAACCAGGACGGCGGCTGACCGATCCCCTTCAAAAAGACGGTCGCGAAGCAGGGAACACTTGGCCAGGCCGGTCCGGGCACCGCGCATGGCAGCTGTCTGCTCAAACAGATTGACAAGATCCTCCAAGACTTTTGTAACAGCGTCACTTTCGGGAGAATTCCCGCCGCAGACTTCCTTTGCGGCCGGGTCTTGTTGAGTCAGAATTTTGCGCAGATCCGCCGCGCCCCGCCAACCTTTTGCCAGCGCGTGGTTTTCGAACAGATCCACCGATTGATTGTCCAGACCTGACAAACCGCTCCGGTAATACTCCAGCAGGTCCTCAAGCTCAAAGTCGCGGTCACAAAGGGAAAGCCATGATCGCAAAAAACGGATGAAGGAGCTGTAATGAAGCGGCCTGCCCGTGTCAATGTAGGCATCGATTCCCAACGCTTCAAAGGCGGGTTCCAGGTAAGAGGCAGTTACTTCCGTCTCGCAGAGGGCGATACCGATATCCCTGCGCCTCACATCACCCGTCAGGAGCAAGCGGCGGATTTCATTTGCCGCGAAGCTTACCTCCGTACGCCGGTCAATGGATCGGATAAAGTGGTAGTCAGGCGGATCGGGGGGGATCGTATCAGGCAGGGCCTCCCGGATGACCCGGGGGAAGAACCGCTCCAACGAAGCCAGGCTTTCGATGCCATGTTTGTAGGCCATTTCGTTTTCGCTGGCGTAATCGGCTGCGATCGCGATGGTCAGGGATGCCGCCACCGAAGAGAGTGATTTCAGGAGCTGCCGTTCCTGCGACGTGAAGTCGCGGCTGTTGCCAAAGCCCAGGATCCAGACGCGGGACTGGTGAAGAAAGCCAAGTCTGGGCGGGAGCGGCGTGGTATCCAGCAGTTCAGCCAGGCGGTTCAAATCCTGGTCGGAATCGTCCAGCTCCCTTGCCCGCAACTCCTGATTCAAGGCATCCTTGAGGCAGGCGAAATCGTGCAACTTGTCGACCGTTGACTGACGGGCGGGGACGGTTTTTGCCTCATCTTCCCCGATCAGAAGTTCACTTGATGAAATCCCGTAGCGGTGGAAGTCTCCCAGCACAT
Organism: Clostridiaceae bacterium; assembly: GCA_012511735.1. GTDB lineage: Bacteria > Bacillota > Clostridia > Saccharofermentanales > DTU023 > UBA4923. The sequence continues at coordinate 11,073 of JAAZFK010000032.1, forward strand.
TGACCAGTTCGGCCGCGTAGCGTGGTTTGCCGGCCAGCCGGTTGAATCTTCGAAAAGGCAAGTCCTGGTCGAGAAGCGACTTCTGAACCAGAACAGCCTTGCCTGCTTTTGAAATGGCCGTGCCTGCCAGGTCGCCCGCTTCGCCAAAAATCCGTGCCGCAAACCTCCGAAATGAAAGGATTTCAGCCATCATCAGCCCGCCCGCCCGCTGGCTGGTGATGTAACGTCGTTCCATATCAGCTTTCAGATACTCGGGAACCAGGAGAAAGGCACGGTAACCGGGCCAGTCCTTCTGATGCTCGGCAAGCTGATCGAAGACATGGCGGACCAGTTCATCCATTTCAGGATGGTGGACCAGGTGGATACGGGCATCAGGCATGGCGATTAAATTCCCTGCTTGTCGAATAAACGAACTTCACCCGTCAAGCGGGTTCGCTTAAGTTTGTCAAAATATTCAAGGAGAGCCATGGCGAACTTCCTGCTTGTTTCCAACCGGTCACGGAAATCGGCCAGGGCCAGGCTTCCATCATCCTCGATCATCCGGCGGGCCAGTTCCCAGGCCTGATCCACCCGCGTCGTATGCATCAGAATCTGAGAACTCAGTCTGACCAGGGTGCCCCGGCTGATGAGCAGGGACAGGAGTTGGTCCCGGTCCACCCGCTTGCCTGTCTGGATGGTCAACTCGCCGGGGGCGGGAGGGGAGAACCCACCTTGAAGAAACTGCTCTTCCATGGCATGGACCGCATTTTCTTCCTCAGCGGTCAAGACGACCTGAAATTCAGGCAGAAAGACCAGTCCTCCGGCAAGGTTGAGCAGACCCCGGTCACCCAGCTGATCAACGATCAGGTCGGAAAGCTGAATGGTGCTCCTCGGCATCAATCTGGTTCGAAGTTCCTCCCGCTTCATCCCCTGTTCAAGCGGGCGGCTTTCATGGAAACGGGCCAGCAGGCTCGCGGCCTTTTGGCCCAGAGATTCCAGTGCCTGCCTGCTGATCGCGACCGTTTCATTGAGGCGGATGACCGTGTCATTCTCAATCAGAGTGTCCAGCAGCGCCCGGGCCTCTTCTTGTTTGATTCCGGCCCTGTAGAAGGCGGTCTCCAGAGAATCCAACCGGTCGCTTCCGAGCGCGATGGCCAATGCCAGACGGTCAGCCGCCTGCTCTGCTTCCATGACCCCGAAGTCAGTCTGGTTGACAGGTCGCCAGCGCCGTCGCCGTACAGGAAGCGGGTCAAGTATACGGCCGCCACCCACCGTTTCAAGCGGGGAGAAAAAGCGGATGACAAAGCGGTCGCCCTGTCTGGCGAACAGCTCCTCCTCCATCCGTAATTGCGCGGGGCCGGTTTCCCCCGCCTCAAGGCTGTCGCGGTCAAGAAGGACGATTCGGGCCAGAATTTCACGGGCGCCGTGAAAAAGATGAACTCTCATCTTATTGGTGATTGGAAAGCGTGTGTCCGGCAAGGCCGTGACCATGGCGTCCAGGAGAAAGGATCCCCGCAGGCTCCCCGGCGCTGCCAGCGTATCCCCCCGCTTCAGGTCATCTTTTTTTATCCCGGTCAGGTTGAGCGCGACCCGTTGGCCGGACGAGGCGAAATCCGCGCTGGTTTCATGGATTTGGATGCCCCGGACCCGGGCTGTTTTCCTCTGGGGATAGAGCTCGACCTGGTCACCGGTCCGGATGGTTCCTTCGATCAGGGTGCCGGTGACAATGGTTCCAAAACCACCCAGGGAAAAGATCCTGTCCACCGGCAGGCGGAAGGGGAGGCTGTCCCGGTCAGGTATCTCCTTTGTGCTGTGCTCGAAAAGGACCTTTCGCAACGCCTCGATCCCCTGTCCTGTGACTGTGGACGTATGAATCAGGGGCGCTTGTTCCAGGAAGGTTCCCTTGACCTGATCCCGGATGTCTTCCTCAACCAGTTCCAGAAACTCATCATCCACCAGGTCACATTTGGTAACTGCGATCAGTCCGTCGGGGATCCCCAGCAGGCTTAAAATCCCCAGATGTTCCTTTGTCTGCGGCATGACCCCCTCATCGGCCGCCACCACCAGCAAGGCCAGGTCAATCCCGCCGGCGCCGGCCAGCATATTACTGACAAACCGCTCGTGACCGGGCACATCGATGATGCCCGAACGCCTGCCATCGGGATGGTCAAGCCAGGTAAAGCCCAATTCGATGGTAATGCCCCGCTCTTTTTCTTCTCTCAAGCGGTCGGGATCCCGGCCGGTCAGAGCCAGGATCAGAGAAGATTTGCCGTGGTCGACATGCCCGGCGGTTCCGATAATGAGGTGGGTCATGGCAGGGGCACCTCTCTGTTAAATATGTGAAGCAGGGCGGTCAGCAGCAAGTCTTCATCAGGGCCGCTCAGGGTTCTCAGGTCGAAAAGCAGGGTCTCGTGAGTCGTCCGGCATAGAATGGGAGGGTCATGGCTGAGCAGGGCGGACTCCAGCGAACTCACCGGGAGCGGTTCCGGCTTGATGGCCAGCGCCCAGGAGGCAACCGGTATTTCGGGGGCGGCTCCTCCGCCCATAATGGCCTGGGAAGCGACCACACGCGCCTCAATCCTATGATGAGCCAGGCTTGCGGCCAGTTTCTTTGTGCGTTCCCGGAGCTTCTTACTGTCGTAGAGGGCCGATTTCAGCAGGGGTACATGCTGCTTTGCCCGATCGGGATCCCGATAAAGGGTTAGAGTCGCTTCCAGGGCCGAGAGCGCCAGCTTATCGCAGCGGAAGGCACGCATCAGGGGATGAGCGGCCATCTTCCCTATCAGGGCGGCGCGCCCCAGAATGATGCCGGCCTGGGGTCCTCCCAGCAATTTGTCACCCGAGAAGCAGATGACATCCGCGCCGGAGGCAAGGGCGTCAGCGACGGTAGGCTCGCCGGGGAGCAAGTCCGCCAGCTCTGTCGAGACACAGCCACTTCCAAGATCATAAATCAGGGGCAGCCCATGCTGGTGGGCCAGGCGGGCCAGATCAGCTTCATCTACGTCTTCCGTGAAGCCGCTGATGCGGAAATTACTGCGATGAACTTTTAAGAGGGCTCCGGTTGAGTCATCGATGGCCTTTTCATAATCAGCCAGGTAGGTCTTATTGGTCGTGCCCACCTCGCGGAGCAGCGCGCCACTTTCTTCCATAATCTCAGGCACTCTGAACTTGCCGCCAATCTCGACCAGCTCGCTTCGTGAGACAAGGACCTGGCGACCCCGGCAGAGGGCTGACAAGGCCAGAATCACGGCCGCCGCGTTATTATTGACAACGGTCGCGGCTTCAACCCCGAACAGGCGGCAGAGGAGCGCTTCCACAGAAGAAGTGCGCTGCCCGCGCTTTCCCTCTTTGAGGTCAAATTCAAGCGAGGCGTAACCCCGGCTGCATTCTGCAAGAGCGGCCAATGCCTGTTCGGCCAGTGGCGCTCTGCCCAGGTTGGTATGGAGGATAGCTCCCGTCGCGTTAATGACTTTCCTGATGCCGGGTCTCGCCTCCGATTCGAGTTTCAGGCGGCTCGCCTCAAGCAGGGATTGCCTGCTTAATGGGAGTTTCGTGTCCTCATCCCGGCCAATTCCTCTCACCTGATCCAGGAATACGGCGTCCGGATGTGTCGGTCCCTCCGCCCCCGTGAGAGTCTGTCTGGCTGCTTCAAGGAGGCTTCGCACAGCTTCTTTGACAGGGAGGTAACCCTGGGTTTGCTTGAGGCTGTCCAGTTGCGGATCCTTGAGCAGATCATCCATTTTTGGCAAGTCACGCGGCCCTTTAATTGTCATATTGGGTCTACCTCAAATCCGGAATTCTTAAGATCATCTTACCAAAAGGGAGTGATAGAATAATGCCATTGCATGGTTTGCCGGTTTCGGCGGCCTTAAGGGGTGTAGTGAAGATGCGTGAACAGCTGAAAAAATTCATTCGTGGTTGGGTTGCTTTTTTGAACAGGCGGGCGGACCGGGCCATGACCCGGGCCATGATCTGGTCCATCAGGTCAGGGAGCAGGAAAGAGTTCGAGCGCCGGAGCTGTAAGCTGAGCAAGGAGCAAACGGTCGCCATTAAGAACTTCTGGAACCGCTATACAAAAAAGAATCTTCCGCTCTTTCAAGGTCTCTATAGTTGCATGCACGGAAGTTTCGATGTCAGGTACCTGCCCGATGACCTTTATCTTACAAAAATACTCCGCCATCTCAATAAGCGGGAGTACGCCATTTTGACTAATAAATGTCTGCAGCCCTTGCTTTTCAATTGCCCGCAACCCGAGACCATCTTCATGAGGATGGAGGGCGGTTATTACGACGCTTCCTATAAGGTGATCAGCCGCGAACAGGCCCTGTCTCTTTTCCTTCAAGCGGGGGACGCGATTTTCAAGCCCGCGACAAGCACCCACAGTGGCAAAGGGATTCAGTTCTTTTCCAGTACCGATCGCCAAGAGGCCTCACAATTCCTGGATCACCATTTCGAGGATGTGACAAACTACATCGTTCAAAAAGTGGTCAAACAACATCCTTCCCTGGCCGCTATCCATGAGGCCTCGGTCAATTGCCTGCGGGTGATGACACTATTGGTTGATGGCAAAGCCCGGGTAGTGGCGACCGTTCTCAAGATGGGCGCCGGAGGCAGCCAGGTCGATAACCTTGGTTTTGGCGGTATTGTCTGCGGGGTCAAAGAGGATGGTACCCTGCGCGATTTTGCGTTTTCAGCGAACGGCGACCGGTTTGACCGGCATCCGCAAGGCTTTGATTTCAAGGGCTACGCTGTACCTTCTTACCGGGAAGTCCAGGAAATGGCCATTGAGATGGCTGAGCGGGTCCCTTACACGCGTCTGATTGCCTGGGATATCGCGGTGGACGAAGATGGTCGCCCCCTGCTGATTGAATACAATGACATCGGTGAGCTGGGCTTCATGCAGTACACCTGCGGTCCCCTCTTTGGAGACTACACCGAAAGGATCCTGTCGGAGATCTTCGGCTGATCA
>JAAZFK010000215.1 GCA_012511735.1 Clostridiaceae bacterium
CCCACATCATGTAGCTCATGGCGGGGGCGAAAAAGAGGCCGCTCGCCCCGCCGCTGATCTGGAAACCGTTAATCAGGACGGCAATCGCCATGCGCCATTCCCGGCCTTTGTAGCTGTAATCGTAGATACGGGTGCTGCCGTCATAAAAACAGCCATCGATCTGAGCCCACATACCGGATGGCGTGTGGCTGGCCAGCTGCTGGCCCATGAGTTGACAGGTCTCCTGGGCCTTCAGGGAATAATCAATCGGGGGTTCTTTCGGTAGGGGGCGGGTGTCCAGCAGGCTCACATCCTGATAAAGATCCGCCATCCCATTAAAGATGCTGTCGGCATAGGAAACGGGATCCATCATCCGCTTCATGGGCACCATGTCGGCGTGGTCATATTTTCCTTCAACATGAGGGGTGATACCAGTCCGCACGTCCTTGTAAGCGGAGCCGGACTGATACTCAATGACCGCCTCCCTGTCGGATGAAAAAGCCTTGACGGAAAGAGTGATAGGCCAATTGGCGCTTTGCAGGGACGGGTAGAGGGCACCCTCCACGGTCCAGCCCGCGGGCAGGAGCACATAGCAAATCTCCTGACCGGTTCTTTTGTCATGGATGGTCAAGCGGCCGTCCGGCCTGCGATGGGGATCACTATTTGAAAAAGAAACGCGGATCTTGCTCCTGCAATAGGGGCAGGTATAGAAGCCGGGCTCGCCGACACCTTTCAGGGGGCCTCCACACTGGGGACAATTGACTGTTTCAAATTGCATGCCTCGCTCCTCGACCCCATTATAAGCGATAAAGGGGTCAGTCTTGCAAGGCCGACCCGATTGCTCTAGATTGAGGTCAGTTGAGGGCGGTTTTGTTGGAGTCGGACCGAGGTTCTGCTTATGATCATTTTCCTTGAAGATCAGGCCATGAAGGGGAGTCCGGACCGCTTGCCGGATGATGCCGTCCTGATCATGGCCGGCCCCCATGAAGCCGAGGCGGCCCTGGCCCTGGCGGGAATTGTCGCGGTCGCGGGCTTTCCGGAGGCGGAAGAAGCTTCCATCCGCTTCGAGTCACGGCCTCTTTACGATTACCTGTCGCTTCACATCCCGGATTTCTCTTCACCGGATCAGGAGCCGCAGGCACTTGAGTCTTATCTGACCCGTCAGCTTCTCCTGGTAGTCGGGGAGGGTCCTTTCTTCGACCAACTGGTCCGGAACATTGAGGCAAGACCCGGCGCCAACCGGACTCCCGTCCAGGCGCTGGCTTTGTTATTTAATCTCCTGCTTACCGGGGAATCGGAATTGCTTGAAGCCATCGACGACGCCATCGACCGTCTGGAAGAGGAGGCCTCCAAACGCAAACCCGAGGATCACGCCTCGGAGATGATTGCCTTGCGAAAGCAACTGGCGGGCATCAAGCACTATTTCGATTCACTCTATGACCTTCTGGAGGAGCTGGAAGAAAACAAGAACGGGCTCTTTACCAAGAGCCAGCTGCAGCTTTTCCGCGCTTATAAGAACAAGGTCAACCGCCTGATCACCCGGACCCTCAATTTGCGCGAGCACCTGACTCAGGTCCGCGAAGCCTTCCAAAACCAGCTGGACATCAGCTTGAACGAAACCATGCGCTTCTTCACGGTCATCACGGCCATCTTCCTGCCCTTGACCCTGATCGCCGGCTGGTATGGTATGAATCTGAAGATGCCTGAACTC
>JAAZFK010000216.1 GCA_012511735.1 Clostridiaceae bacterium
GGCGTTCGATGTATTCATCTGTCTCCGCGATTTCATCCAGACTTTTCAGAGTTTCATAACGCTGCAGCAAATGGTCGCGCTGCCGCTCCAGCTTGAGCCTCTCATTGGAAAGCCTCTCAAATTCGCCCCGCTGGCTGAAGAAAGAAGAAAAACAAAGTGTCAAAATAACAATGGCGATCACGCCTATGAAAAATTTGGCGAAAAAGGACAAAGATGATTGCCTGCGTTCGATTCTTCGGTTTTCAGCATAGCTTTGCCGCATGGGGTGCACCTGTCGACCTGACATCCTGTTGATAGTAAACCCATGGTACTCGAGTTTGTTCGGTTTTTCAATCTTTCAACAGGCTGCCATATGACAGTTTTGTGACAAAGACCCCGTGGATCAGGCCTCATCCTCCAGAATCTGATAGAGCGAAGCGGCCTCTTCCTTCCTGACATGCTCTTTGATCTCAAGGATCCGCACCCGGATTAAGCTGGCGCCATAACCAATTTCAAGCAGATCCCCCACCTTGACCTCGGTTCCCGGTTTGGCCTTCTTGCCGTTCACCTGGACCCGACCGGCCGAGGCCATTTCGTTGGCTACGGTCCGCCGTTTAACGATGCGTGAAATTTTAAGAAATTTATCAAGTCTCATCGCCATTGCCCTCCTCTTTTCCCCCTTCATTCCTTTTGGCCTCATTCCACAGATCATCCATGGCTTGCAGGGACATGTCCTTAAGTTCAGCCCCTCTTTCTTCGGCCATTGCTTCCATGGCGCTGAATCTTCGGACAAATCGTTCCGAACAGGCCGTCAGGGCTGCTTCTGGATCGACACCCAGCAGTCGAAGCGAATTGACGACAGCGAAGAGGAGGTCACCCGCTTCCTGATGGATACGGGCTTGTTCCGCTTTTTCGATTTCCTGCAAAAGTTCCTGGTATTCTTCCAGAATTTTCTCATTGGCCCCCCGGACATCAGGCCAGTCAAAGCCGACATGGGCTGCCTGTTTTTGCAATTTAAAGGCCCGGGTCAAGGCCGGCATGGCTCTTGGTACCTGGCGCATGGCTTCAGATGTGCTCTTGAAACCTTTCTCAATTTTTTTGTTTTTCTCCCAGGTTTCCAGAACTTTCGCCGGCGTTGTTGCCTGATCTTCCCCGAATAAATGCGAATGGCGGGAAATGAGTTTGCGGCAGATACCTGACACCACCTCTTCGAAGGTGAAGCGTCCCGCTTCCTCGGCCATGGAAGAATGAAATACCACCTGCATCAGGACATCGCCGAGTTCCTCTCGAAGTTGATCCGGGTTGCCGCTCTGGATGGCATCCACGGCTTCGTAAGCCTCCTCCAACATGTTTCCCTGGATGCTTTCGTGGGTTTGGATCCGATCCCAGGGACAACCACGATCACTTCTCAGGAAGTCCATCAATTCGAGCAGCTCATCCATGGTGTAAGTTTCCTTCAGGACGAAGCCTTTGTCCTGCGCGTGGTCCATGTCCATTTTGCTACTCCTTTGCCTGCAGCTGCACAGAGGTCAGCGCTTCCATGTAAATTTCAAGATCCCTGTCAAAAATCAATAATCGACCGGCCTCCTCCAGCTTAACCCAAGCAGCCTGACGGACTTCAGTCAGCTGGGGCTTGAGATCCCCACCCAGATAAACCCCCAGGAAAAAGACGACGGTCTTGAGGACACCCGGCTGGGGTGAATAGGTGGAGGATCGCTGGAAGTCCGACCTGATGGCAATCTGTATCCCCGTTTCCTCCAGGACTTCCCTGATCGCAGTCTGATGGTCGTTTTCACCCGGCTCGACGTGACCCTTGGGAAAAGACCAGTGACCCGGACCGTGTTGAACTAAAAGGACACGTTTTATGCCCTCGATTTCCCGGAACACGATGGCTCCGCACGATCGCTCTCTTGAGCGGACACCTGCCTGGGACACCGCCTGATCTCTTCCTGATTCCATAGTAGGAATCATACCACGATAGAGCGGCCCTTCTTTTTTGATCCTGTCTTTTCGGCTAAGATAACAGGCAAGACTAAGCAAACGAAGGACAGCCTCATGGATCAAAGCAACTCACTCCCTCTCCTGATTGTCACAACCAGGACGGTCAATCCCTGGATCAACCTGGCCTTGGAGGAATACCTGATGGGCTGGTGCCAAAGCGATTCGGATCCCGCTTCCGGAAGACGCTACAGCGCCATCCTCTATCTGTGGCAAAACGAGCACACCGTCGTGATCGGCCGCAATCAAAATGCCTGGGCGGAATGCCGGACAGCGGCGCTGGAAGCTGATGGCGGCTATCTGGCCCGCCGGAGCACGGGGGGCGGGGCTGTCTACCATGATCTGGGTAA
>JAAZFK010000217.1 GCA_012511735.1 Clostridiaceae bacterium
GCCAGGTCAGGGAAGAAGTGACCTACACCGTCACGACGCATGTCGACAACATCTTCGGCATGACTTCCTTCGGCTTTGAGGATCAGGTGGACGCCCTCCTGAAGATCACAGCCGGTTCCGCCGTCGTTAAGGTGGACGGGGACAGCATCGTCAAGCCCGGTGAGTTGACCGTGATCGGCAATAAGATTACCTTCAGCAAAACCAGTGATTTTAATCAGATCAAAGGGAAGGATGTGGTCCTGGAGTTTAAGGCCTCCATTGACGCCTGCGTCATCTGTGGCGAGGTTAAATCCGTCTACCCGGATGGCAAGATCCCCAACACGGCCCAACTAGTCTATAACGGCCAGAAAACTTCTTCCAACACGGTGACTATCGCGCCTCCGGCTCCGGTGGTGCCTCAGATTTCCAAGGATGTGAACGGCAAGAGCCACGAGAATCTGGTCGCGGCAGACGATTCCTTTGACTACCACGTCAAGGTGCTGCTGCCCCAACTGGCCGTGGGTGAGCGCTATCAATCCCTGGTCATCGAGGACACGCTGGAAGCTGTCCTGGAGATTCAGGACACAGCAGTCCTGATCGATGGAGTGGCGGTGCCTGCGTTGGATGCTTTCGTTTCCATCGCGGGTCAGAAGGTGACCTTGACCCTGGTCGAAGCAGATTTTGACTTTGATGATATCATCGGCAAGGTCATCGCGCTTGAGATCACCGCTGTGATCCGGCCTGGCGCGGATCTTTCCATCTACGAAGGCGAGCTGGTGCCCAATGATGGCGACTACAGCATCAAAGCCAATGAGAAAGTCAAGTCCAATAGAGTGACCGTGACCCCGCCTCCCGATGAACCCGATATCGACAAGGATGTCAATGGCAAGTCGCATGAGGATCTGGGATCCAAAGATGAGCTTTTCACCTACCACGTCCTTATAGACATCCCCGAAAGTGTCCGGGGCTACGAATCGATCGTGGTCAGCGACACGCTCGAGAGTGTGCTCGAAATTGTAAGCAGCAAGGTGAGGGTCGGGACAGATGAGGACCTGCTGGCTCCCTACCTGACCGTGTCGGGACAGACGGCGACCCTGGTACTGGATAATGAATTTGACTTCAGTCAGATTGCGGGGGAGCAGATCGTAATCGAGCTGGTTGCCCGAATCAGAACCGGTGCCAACCTGGACGCTTATCCCAATGACTCGGTACCCAACCAGGCGGGGATCAGCTTCAACGACCAACCGGAAGTCAAAACTGAGCCCGTGACGGTCACACCGCCGGCTGGAACTCCGGTCATCGAAAAAGACGTCAACGGCAAGGAGCATGAGGATCTGGCTTTGTTCAGCGAGGTTTTCACCTATCACGTTGACATGGAGATTCCCAACAATACCCGCGACTACGCTTCGCTGATCATCAGTGACACCCTGAAGGATGTGCTCGAAATCATCGATGCCCAAGTCCTTCTGGACGGTGATGATGAGTCAAACCTGACGCCCTTCCTGGTTGTCAGTGGTCAGACGGTCAGCCTGTCACTTGATGAAACATACGACTACAGCCTGCTTTCCAAAAAAACGATCCGCCTGGTGATTCAGGCCAGGATCCGTGCAGGCGCGGACCTGTCGGCCTATGAGAGGGAGACCGTTCCCAACGTTGCCAGCTACCTGATCAACGATCAGATCGACGGCGATTCAAACATTGTCACGGTCACCCCCCCACTTGAGAATCCGACCATCGAAAAGGATGTCAATGGCAAAACCCATGAAGACCTGGCCGCAAGGTATGAAACTTTTATCTACCATGTCTTCGTAGACCTGCCGGACTATACGGGACGCTACGATTCGCTGGTCATCAGTGACACCCTGGAGGATGTGCTCGAAAGAGGAGGAGTCCAGGTGCTGGTCGACGGCCTGCCGGACGCCGGCCTGACAGCCAGGCTGGTATTCGATGGACAGACCATCCGGTTGACACTGGGCCAGACGGACCTGGGTCCCCTGGCCGGCAAGCAGATCCAGCTTCAGATCGAGGCGTCAATCAGGGATGGCGCTGACCTCAGCGCTTACACCGACGACACGGTTCCCAACCAGGCTTCGGTAGGGCTGAATCATGATCCACAGATCATGTCCAACCGGGTCACCGTCACACCTCCACCTGAAGAGGTGACGATCGTAAAAGATGTCAACGGCAAAACCCATGAAGACCTGGACAGCAAGGGCGAACTTTTCGTCTACCATGTCGAGGTTGAGATACCCGGGAATGTCCGGGGTTATGAGTCCCTGGTTATTCGGGATACCCTGGAAGATGTCCTGCGGGTCATGGGCGCCGGTATCCTGTTGGATGGCGTCGAAAATGAAGATTTGACAAACCGGATCAGCAAGCTGGGCCAAACCTTGTCCCTGACCCTGGGTGAAGAAGATTTCGCCGGTCTTGCCGGCAAGACCATCACCCTGGCCATCCTGGCCCGGATCAGGGAAGGAGCGGATCTCACAGGTTACGAGGGGTCGACGGTTCCCAACCAGGGATCGGTCCAATTGAACGACAGCCCCGAACAGATGTCCAACATCGTGACCGTGACACCTCCGCCCGAAGAGCCGGACATTGTCAAGACGGTCGACGGCAAGGAACACCTGGACCTGGAGGAGAAAGACCAGATCTTTAACTACCAGGTCATGGTTGAGATTCCCTACGATGTCCACGGCTATGAGTCCCTGGTCATCCGGGATACACTGGAAGACGTCCTGCAGGCGGTGGATGCCCGTATCCTGCTGGATGGTGTAGAAGACGCGGCCTTGACGGCCCGGATCAGTGAGCTTGGGCAGACCCTGTCCCTGGCTCTGGGTGAAGATGATTTCGCCGGCCTGGCCGGCAGGACAGTGACCC
>JAAZFK010000218.1 GCA_012511735.1 Clostridiaceae bacterium
GAACGGACAGCAGCCTGTTTCGGCTCTCTTTTAAAGTATGTCCTCCAGGAAGGCTACACCCTTCTGCCGGACAGAGAAGATGACGGGTTGACCGCCCTGCTTTTGGGCGATGCGGCGGAGGCGTTGGGTCGTTGGGTTTACCTGATGGACGCGGTCGATGACCGGGAGCGGGATCTTGCCAAGGGCAATCGCAACCATCTTCTGGCCATGGATCCCGGGGAAGCGCGGTTGTTGGCGGAAGCTCTCCTGGTTGAAGCGGAGGCAATCATCGACCGCAATCTGGCTCTGGTCGATTATGAGCGCTGGGGCGGGCTCGTGTATAATATCGTAACGGTCGGCTTGCCGGCCACCAGGCAGCGGGTCATGGCCGGAGAACGGCTTCCCGCACTTTGACGGCAGCGGCGGAGGATGAAATGAACAAGAACCCCTATGAAGTCCTGGGAATTCCGCATGGCGCATCAGAAGAGCAGGTGCGCGACGCTTACCGTGAGCTGGTTAAAAAATACCATCCCGATCAATTCGCTGACCAAAGGGCCAAGGAGCTGGCTGAGGCAAAAATGCGTGAAATCAACGCTGCCTATGACGCCATCACCCTGGGCAACCAACAGCAGGCGGCCGGAACCGCCTGGGGACCCGGGCAGCCGCCCCGGCAGTCAACCTTTTACGGCTCTCCTTATGGCAGCCCCAATCAGTCTCCCTATTACCGGTCAGGACGCGGCGGGAATTCCTGTTGTCAAACATTAACCTGTCTTTGCTGCGCGGATTCATGTTGCGAATGTATGGGCGGAGATCTCTGCCTTTGTTGTTGAACGAGGCCATGGACAGCAGAAGCGGCAGGCCCTCGCAACAATCCTATAAGATCGCGGCCGGCGCCCTTCTGGCCGCCCTTTGCTGGCTCCTCCTGCTGGGAGCGGGCTTTCTTCCAACCGGCAGGCTCTTCGTCCTCATGATCGCCTCTTTTGTGATCTCCATCGCGATCAGGGAAACGGGGGCGGGCGGCGCCGCTCTTGTTTACCTTCTCTCTTCTATCCTTGCGCTGATCACACCGGGCCTTGTCACCGCCGTCCAGTTCGCTCTCTTTTTCGGAATTCTGCCACTCTTGATTAAATGGCTGAGAAATCACCTGAGCCCGGCCATGGCCCGGCTGATTTTTCACCTGCTTATGACAGGCTTGCTCTTAGGTCTTGTTTTCTTTTTCGGGCCCGGAATCTTTGCTTTACAGGCGACGCCGTTCTCATGGCTGATCACTGCCCTGATCCTGGCCCTGCTCCTCCAGCTCTTCCTTTTCGTCTACCTTTACGCCCTGGGACAATTTGAGCGCTTTTATGAGGAGAGAATCGCCCCACTGAGACGGCGCGGCCGATAAAAGACGAGGGGGATCCTTCTTGCCCACCAGGATTGACCGGGCACTCTTTGCCATCTGTTCCATCCGCTGGAGCCGGTACCAATAGCGGAGTTTGATGGATTCACGGATGATGATGGTGATCAGACCGGCGCATAAAACCAGGGCAAAGGCCAGGATAGTGTAAGCCAGGTTGGGGTTGCGCTGCATCAGCAGGATGCCCTGACCTACCAGGCTGCTGTTGGCCAGAATGTCGCGATCCGATCCTACCCGCACGGACATCTGGACCCCATCTTTCAGCGCGAAGATGACCTGCCCCGTCATGGCGCCCTTTTGCACGGGGATGGGATAAGGGGCGCTGCCCAGATAATCCAGGGTCGGCTCAAGGAAGTGATCTGATTTGGGGTGGACGTAGTCAACCGCGTCCAGGTAGACCAGATCAAACAGTTCACCGTTGGCAGCCCGCTCAGAGGCCCCCGGGAAGGTCTCCCCAACTTCGGTAAGTGAGGATTTGGTGTAGAAATCGTCCAGCACCGTGTAGAACTGAAGGACGGGCTGGATGATACCCGTCTGGCGCAAATGGAGGGCAATGGCAGTCACCGGCAGATGGTCAGGCGTGGTGCCTGAGCTGCAAATGAGCGAGTATCTGTCGGACAGGCAGAGGTAGGCCGCGCTGATTCTGTTTTCAGACAGGGTGATCAGGTGGCTGGCAGGTGATCTGACGGGGACGATTCTGGAGACACCGTCGGATGTAATCTGTGCCAGCTCATCGGTCACGCTGAGCAGAGCCTTGGCCCTTGAATTATTCAGTAAGGCGGTAAACAAGCGCATCAAGTCGCGCAGGGTGGTCCTGGCCGTCCGCACATTACCTGCTTCAGGTAGTGTAAAGGGGATACCGTCAATTTCCGATGCGGATTTTTCGTAAAGTTGGACGGCCTGGTGGATCTCGTCCGGAATGGGTGTTTCACGCTCAACCCTGGCGACGTCAACCGCGTAGAAGGAAGTATGGTTCATGCCCAGGAGGGCGGCGGTGCGTTGCATTTCCTCGACAAAAGCATAGCGGGAGCCGGATACTTTCTCCGCCACCGCGATGGCGGACGCGTCCGAGTTGTCAAACAGGATCCGGAGCAAAAGATAGCGCAACGGGAAGGAATCCCCTGCTTTCATGGTGTAGCGCTCATCCCTGGTTTCATCTTTCGAGTACTGGGCGGCAAGATCGCTGACGGGAATCAGTTCATCAGAAGGCAGTTTCTCAAGGGCGATATAGAGAGTCATCAGCCTGGCGGCGCCGGGAATTTCGAGCAGGCGATCACTGTTTTTCGCGTAGATTTCCGACGGCTGCAGGGCGCTGATCGATAAAAGGGCGGGCAACTGGGTCTCAGGATCAAAACCGTCGCTCATCTTTTCAGCATAAACCGGCTGTGGAAACAGGCACAAAGAAAGGGTAGACAATAAGACGACAAGGAAAATAAGATGCTTACTTCCAATCCGACGGAAAGGGTCAAAAAAACGCTTATCCATAGCCTCTTCCATGCCTGAATCATACCACAAGGGCGGCCTCGTCCGGCCGGTCCGGCCAGTCGGCGCTGTGCTATAATTGCCTGAGAAAAGCCTGTCTGTCAAGGCTGATCCGGAGGGACAGAGTGAACCAAAAGATGACAAGTCATCATCAGGCAAGTTGGCAAGGGCTGGGCTGGGCCCGCCGTCTTTTAACGGCCGTTCTGGCTCTTGTTCTGCTCATGTCCCTGCTGACCGCCTGCTCAGGGGAAGGTGAGGCTGAGATCACTGAGATCGCGGGCTATGGAGATCAGGGTGCCCGCTTCGCCCGCAAACTTGCCGCTTCCTGTCCTCAGCGCTACCCTTACTCAAGCCAGGAATCCAGAGCGGCTGAGCTGATCGTGGAAGAACTGAGAAGTTACGGCTACGAACCTGAACTCCAGACCTTCACGGTCACCGACGAGGAGGGGAGGGTTCAAAGGTCGACCAATATAGTCGCCCGGCTGAATGGCAGAGGCTTCAAGCTGACGGGTGCTTCTCAGGAAAACGAGCAGGAGCTGCCTGAGGAACGCCACGACCTGGTCATGATTCTGGGTGCCCATTACGATACTCCCGCGCCTGAACGACGCGGCCAATCGGACGAGGACCAGGAAGAGCCCGAAGCAACCACAGAGCCGGAAGAGACTCAGGACGAGGGCCTTGTCAGGCCGGACGGGATCCATGACAATGCGTCCGGTGTCGCCGCTGTCCTGACCGCGGCACGGATTCTGCGTCAGGAAGCCCCGGGCTATGAGATTATTTTTGTGTTTTTCGGCGCGGGAACTGATGACTTTCGCGGTGCCCGCCATTATCTGTCTACTCTCTCCTCTGACCAGCGCCGGCAGATTGACGCCATGGTCAATATCGGACCTGTCTACGCGGGCGACAAGGTGTACGCCCATGCCGGTCAGAACTCGGTCAGGAGCGGTGGTTATAAGGACTATGCCAAGAGGCGCAAGCTCTACCAGGTGACCGATATTTTCTTCGAATATCAGCTCAACACACGGAACCGCTACGCAATTTATACCAATCAAGCCTCATTCTTTGTGACGCTGGATTCAGGTCTGGAAGCGGTCTTCCGGGAATGGACGACCAAGCTTTCGGACCATACCCCCTTTGACCGGGTCGGTATTCCTGTGGTCTTCATGGAGTCGGGGGATTACCGGATCAAGAAGGTGGAGGATGTCAAGGTCGAAAGCCGCAACCCTTTCTTCCAGGATACGGGAGGAGTGATCTCCGGCACCGGTTTCGATCGTGTCAGCGTCCTGGAGGAGTTATTTCGTCAGATGGACGAACAGGCAGCGGGCCAGACCGTTCCCGCCTTCGATACTGATGAGCCGTCGGATGGGAAAGAAACCGAGGCCGGGCGGGATGAAGACGAATCAAAAAGATTGGTGCCACGACTTGAGCAACGGATTAACAACACAGCCTTTGTGCTTGTACAGCTGACCCGGAAGGGACCGCTTCATTACGAGTTTAAAGATTAAGACCGTCCGAAGACCCGGCGGAAGAGAGGGCGAAAGGAGTTGGACATGAATCCTGTCATGATGGCAGCCATACTTGGTTTATC
>JAAZFK010000219.1 GCA_012511735.1 Clostridiaceae bacterium
CCCATCAAAAACGCCAAGCGCGATCCCTCTTTGCTCACCGGGAACTCCCTGCAAACCGTGTACAACCTTCACCATCATCTCTTCTCTTTTCGTAATTCTTCTGGAGTGATAAAGACCCGTCGGGGCCTGCAAGAGTCTTCTTCCCGTCTGCCAACTGCCACCAGCCGGTCCAGATACCGAAAGGTCAGCCAATCCATATCAGGGGGAGGAGCCAGACGGGCAAGGCCGGGATCAGCTGATTCTATGCGATCAGTCGGGCATGGGATGGCGCGTCCGTGAGCCATATCCAGTCCTTCCTGCTCCGTCAGGGGCAGCTGCGGCCAACCTCGAAAAGCCTCAGTCACCGGCTGAAGAAAGCGCTCCAACTCACCTTTTCCCGTCAGTGTATCAAGTCGTACAGCTGAAGAAAGATCAAGATGACCCGTGGAAAGGCGCCTCAGGGAGGCCGCGTGCGCGAAACAACCCAGTTGCCTGCCCAGCTGATCGGCCAGTGAACGGATGTAGGTTCCTGAACTGACCAGAAATCGGACGGCGACCAGAGGATATCCCTCCCGATCCCGGCTAAGGCCGAGATAGCTTGATTCATAGATCGTGACCGGCCTGACGGGCCTTTCGACCTCTTTCCCTTCCCGGGCATATTTATAGAGGGGCTTGCCTTTTATTTTCACGGCAGAGTAGAGTGGCGCCTGCTGGCAGGTGATCGAAGCCAGGGAAGCAACGGTTTCTTTGAGTGTCAGGATTGCGGCTGGATCCCCCTCCAAAAAAGGAAGCCAACTTTCTTTCCCGGGGGCGATGTCTGTGGCCTGACCGTCAGAGTCCATGGTGTCGGTGGCAAAACCCAGCCGAATCTGGCATTGGTAAGCTTTGTCCCAGTTGAGCATGTAAGTGGCGGCTGCTGTCGCGCGGCCGAGACAAACAGGTAGCACCCCCGTCGCGAAAGGATCCAGGGTTCCTGTGTGACCGACCCGCCTGATACCGCTCAAACGCCTCACCCGCGCGACGACCTGGGCTGAGGTCAGTCCCGCTTCTTTGTCAACAATCAGAAGGCCTTCCGGACCGGCAGTCATTCTTTTGCGCTCTCACTTGAGCAGGCTTTCAAATGGGCTTCGGATTCACGAGACAGCAACTGGGCCGCTTCCTCCATCTTCATGCCCTTGAGCGTCATCCCGGCTGCTTTCAGATGGCCACCCCCACCAAAACGACCGGCAAAAGCGGCGGAGTCAAAACAGCTGTTGGAGCGTACACTGACCCTGATATCACCATCTTCGCTCTCGACCAGTAAAAGGACTGCTGCGGAGCCTTCCGCTGTCCGGATTTCTGAAGCCAGGTTGGACAGCTCATCGTCGGGCGCTCCCCGATTCACGAGCATGGCCTGTGTCGCACAGGCAATCAGAATGCGGCCTTCCGCCACTCTGGTAATGGTGGAAAAGATGTCACCTTTAATCTGGAGACGTTCGACTGACGTCCGTTCATACAAATCATAATTAAGTTGATTGAGATCGATCTCGAACCGCTCCAGGAGCGAGGCGGCCTGACGAAGGCATAAAGGAGTGGTGTTGCTGTATGAAAAACGGCCCGTATCCGTGATGATCCCCGCCAACAACAGGATGGCCATGGTGGGATCGAAAAGAGCTTTGCCCAGATGGAGCTCCAGATCCCAGATCATCTCGAAGGCAAGTTCACTGGTAGATGAAGCCTGGGGCTCGATCCATTCCAGATCACCCGGCTCTTTTTCGTAAAGGTGGTGATCAATGGCTCCCCGGACAGGCGCGGACAGAAAGCAGCTACCCCGTTCACCCATCCTTGAAGCGTCATGGCAGTCGATCGCCAGAGCCAGATCGAACGGGGGACAATCCTCCCCAGGGAAGACCTTCAATTCCTCCAAACCGGGCAAATGCTGCAGGGATTCAGGAACCGGCTCGCTGACCAGAACCACGGCCTGACAACCGAGGGTTCGAAAAGCTCTGGACAGTGAAACAGCCGCGCCAATCGCGTCGGCATCGAAACGTTCATGCGGGAACAAGCCGACATGGCCGCTATCCGCGGCCAGATCCAGAATCAGCTCAAGCAGTCGGCTCTCCGCCTCCTTCGGCAGTTTCATCAATCCCCTCCATTCGCTTGGCGGCGACCGCCTGGTCTTCCTGGCGGACGCGCTCGATCAAGGCGTCAATGGCTTCGCCCTGACGGATGCTGCCGTCCTCGACAAAGACCAGACGCGGAACCTTCTTGGAGCGTAATTGGGAGGCCAGCTCCCGGCGAAGAAAGCCGTTGGCTTTTTCGAAAGCCTGGGCCGCGCCTTCACGGTCTTCTTCTTCTCCGTACACGCTGTAATAAACCCGGGCGACCGAAAGGTCTTTCGAAAGCTTGACGCCGGTGATCGAGACTGCCTCATTAATACGAGGATCACTAATCCTGCGCTGAACGAGGCTGGCCAGGATACGATGGATCTCGTCGCCCATCCGTTCAGATCGACTAAACATCAGCTTCTTCCTCCTTTATAGTGTAAACCTCGATGGTATCCCCTACCTTGATGTCGTTAAACTTTTCGAGGCTGAGGCCGCACTCGTAGCCGGCGGCCACTTCCCGGACATCATCCTTGAAACGTCGAAGTGAAGCAAGTTTCGTTTCATAGATGACAACTCCGTCGCGCAGCAGACGGGCGCTGTCGTTGCGGTTGACCCGGCCGTCGGTGACATAGCAGCCCGCGATGGTTCCGACACTCGAGGCGTGGAAGACATCACGCACTTCCAGGTGACCTACGACGACTTCACGCATGACAGGACCCAGAAGCCCTCTCATGGCGCGCTCAACTTCTTCGATGGCCTCATAGATGACCCGGTAGGTCCGAATATCAACATTGGAAGCAGTAGCGATCTGAACTGCTGTCGCCGCCGGCCGGACGTTGAAGCCGATGATAATGGCATCCGCCACTTCCGCCAGGCGGATATCCGATTCGGTAATGGCACCGACCGCACCGTGGATGACCCTGACCCGGATCTTGTCCGTCGACAGGCTCTCCAGTGAAGAGG
>JAAZFK010000220.1 GCA_012511735.1 Clostridiaceae bacterium
ATTCCCTGCCGACCATCATGGCCACCAGGTCACTTTCCGTCACATCTTCATTATTGACGGTCCCGACCCATTCTCCATCCCGCAGAACGGTAATTCTGTCGGCAATTTTGTCAATTTCATGCAATCTGTGAGAAATATAAATAACAGAAACACCCCGGGTCCTTAAACCCTTGATGATGTTCATCAGTTTATCTGCGTCACTTTCCGACAGGGACGAAGTCGGCTCGTCCATCAAGATGACTTTTGCGTCAGAAGCAACTGCTTTGGCGATTTCCACAACCTGTTGCTGGGCAATCGCCAGGTCACAGATCATCGAATCCGGATCAATATCGCTTTGTCCCAAATCATTCAGGATCTTTACTGCGACTTCACGAAAATCTTTGTTGCGCAACCGGAACCCGGCGAACATATCTTGTTTATCTAAAACGAGATTCTCTGCCACGGTCATGGCCGGGCACAGCGTTAATTCCTGATAAATTGTGCTTATGGAAGAGAGGATAGCGTCTCTGGGGTTCTTAAAAACAACAGGCTCACCATCAACAAAAAGCTCGCCACCTGGATCCGGTTGATGATAACCACTTATGATCTTGATCAGTGTCGATTTACCGGCGCCATTTTCCCCTAACAAAGCATGAACCTCACCCTGGCGTATAGAAAAATCTACATTCTTTAACGCTACCACCCCAGGGAAGGTTTTACTGATATTTTTCAGTTCGAGAATATTTTTACCTGTGCTCAAGATAGACCTCCTGCAATTAAGGGTTCCTGTCTGTAGGAGTCAGCGGCAAAAATATCGGGGTCGGTCAACAACTTAATCCGCTTCGGATGCAAACTCACCATTCCAATCCTTCCTTCGATTTATTGTCATAATGCAAACACGATTCATCCTAATTACTTGCGAGCAAATTCACATATGTGTATCCGTGTTCACATTGTTGCCTAATTATAGTTAGTACCGACAGTCTTGTCAATACTTTTAGAATTATTTTTGTCTTAAATGCGGAACACATCGCGAGTCGAACACGCTTGGGGAATTTGACAGTATGTTGACGATCAACGAACCTTGAATCACTTGCCCTGTCGACTTTTCGAAGTATTCCACATGAAATTATACCCGGCCATTTATTGACATATGTCAGAACATATTCCAAGCCCCGCCTAAGGGCAGAACGCCGGACCAGGTCTTCTAATATAATAGGTTAAGAGGCGCAGCTTTCCTGGATCAGTTTTTTATAAACTTCCACCGCTTGAAACAAACTGTCCAACTTTACGGTCTCATCCACCTGATGCGCCATTGATTCATGTCCGGGCCCTATGATAACGAAGGGTCGCGGATAGGCTTTTACGATATCGGCAGCGTCAGTGGCATAGGTCATGCCATGGACCTGATCGGGCAGTCCAACTGCCTTGACATGTTTTTGGACGAATTGAACAAAATCATCGTCCTCATCTGTCTCGACAGGAAGAAAATCTTTGAGGACTTCTGTTTTGATCGCAAGTCCCGGATAAGCTTCTCTTATTTGTTCACTGCACTTGTCGAGAATGTCCAGTATCTGCGCGTGCTCCTGTACAGGAAGTGTCCGGAGGTCCATTTCTATCACCGCCAGTTCAGGAATGATATTGGTCATGATCCCGCCTTCAAGTCTGGTAACAGCGCAGGTAAATTCGCCTAAAAGCTTGTGCCTTTCCAGCCTGGGCAAGGCGGCCTTGAAGTTTTTCGCCAAGTCAATGGCCGCTTCCACCGCGTTGATTCCGACCTCCGGCTTTGAGCCGTGCGCAATCTTCCCCTCAAGCTGGATCCGAAGCCAGAGGCAGCCTTTCTCTGCGATGGCAATTTTGTTATCGGTTGGTTCCGGAATAACGAAGACAGGCGCCTTCTCAAGCAACTGGCTCTCAACCACTGCCTTGGCGCCCATGCCGTCCTGTTCTTCATCGGCTGTGTAAGTGAGATAGAGGGGTTTTTCGAAAACCATTCCCGATTCCAGACAATCGAGCGCGGCGACAGTCATAGCTGCGACGCCACCCTTCATGTCGCAGGTGCCCCGTCCAACCATCTTACCCTCACGCGATTCGGCTGCATGAGGATCATAGCTCCATTTATTCAGATCACCGACCGGCACTGTATCAACATGCCCGACAAAGGCGATGCCCCCCGCAAGATCGGGCCCCAGCCTGACAACCAGCGAGCTGCGTTCATCACTGTGACTGATTTCGTTCATCTTCACGGCATCGCCATAAGGCGCAAATATTTCTTTCAGGAAGTCGACCAGTTCTTTTTCATTTCCTTCCGGTTGGCAGGTATTGATTTGCACCAGGCTCCGTAACAGTTCTACGACATCATTTGAGTTTTTCATCTTCGGCAAAGCCTTTCCTTTGTTGATAACACCCGGAAAGAATACATGTTGACTCCGGTACTGACGACTAATATACAAGCTGGGGAGAGCTTTGACAAGAAACGACTGCACCCCCAATGAGGTCATCTTAGAAGCTGGAACCTGTTGTGCGTGGGACGTTTATTAGCTCCTTGGTACCATTCCAGACCGCCTTATTTCCCTTTTCGTTGTCTAATAACAGATGAGATGCAATAAAAAGCCCTTTTCCCCCGTTATTAATAGTGAGAGGGTTTTGGCAGGACAGACGGCAGAACCGATGACAGGATCCCGGGCGGTGCACCGCCCGGGAGAGAAAGCAAAATGAAAGACCTTGATGATCAAATTGTAAAAATAGCTTCTGGCGACACGGCTGCCCTCGAAACTCTATACGAGCGAACTAAAACAGCGGTGTATGGTTTGGCGATCTCCATCGTCAAACATCCACAGGATGCGGAGGACGTCATGCAAGACACCTACATCAGAATCTATGAGGGCTCGGGCAAGTACCGGCCACAGGGCAAACCAATGGCCTGGATCTTCACAATCACAAGGCACCTGGCACTCGACAAAGTGAGAGCGAATCCCGGCAGGGAGCTGCCTTTGGAAGATGAATGGATCCCTGATCCCAAGGCAGACTTCTCCGAGTCAACGCTTGACAGGATGGTCCTCCAGACCGTCCTGGAGGAACTGTCGGAAGACGAACGCCAGATCGTCATCCTGCGAAGTGTCGAACAACTCAAGCACCGCGAAATCGCGCAAATCCTGGGAATACCCCTGGGGACCGCGCTTTCCAAATACCGCCGCTCCTTGTCAAAACTCCGTAAAAAGTTGGAGGGGAAAGGAAAATGAAACAAAGCAATCACATGATCGAGAACAGATTGAAGCGGGCCATTGAGTCCTCTGTTCCGAACGTCCTGCCCGGACTCCTCGAACAAATTAAAGAAAAAGAGGAGCTGAG
>JAAZFK010000221.1 GCA_012511735.1 Clostridiaceae bacterium
CCATCTGATTTCATCCGGGCTGAAGTCCTTGAGTGTCAGAAAATGCCTACCCTTTAAATTCACCGCCATAACAAGTCTCCTTTGCCTCCATCACCTCTTTAAGATTAGCCCATCAAAGGGCGTTTTTCAAAAATTCCGCGCAGACAAAAACGGGCGCCTCCCTCTCCGAAAGCGCCCGCCTGCTCAGTCAAGATCATCCCGCCAAAGGGGTTGGGTCATACAGCGCGGTCCTCCGCGCCCACGCGATAGTTCAGAAGCCGCGATCTCATGAACCCGGACACCCGCCTGACGAATTAATTGATTGGTAATCCGGTTCCGGTCATAGGCGATGACCTCACCGGGAGCGATGGCCAGGGCGTTGGCGCCATCGTTCCATTGCTCACGCTGGGCGTCGATGGTGCTGTTGCCGCCGCAGCGGACCAGTTCCACTTCCTGGAGACGCAGGTAGGTCTTCAGAATCTGAGACAAGTTGTTGCCCAGATTCTTGATCTCCAGCGCCCCGCCCTCGCTGACCGTCATGTCATAGACTTCCAAAGGACCCTCAATTTCGGGATGGATGGTAAAGATATCCCGGTCCAGCATGGTGAAAACGGTGTCCAGGTGCATAAAGGCACGCCGTTCAGGGATCATGAAGACCAGGACATGCTGGAAGCTGTCACCCGATGTGAGGACCCGGTAGGCCAGCGTCTTGACAGCAGCCGTCTCCGTACGCTGGGAGACGCCTACGGCGATCACCTCCTCGGAGAGAACCAGGATGTCGCCGCCCTCCAGGCTGGCATTCTCATGCCGGCTGAAATAGTGGCCCGACTTGTTGAATAAAGGATGGTACCTGATCACATAATGGGGCAGCAGCGATTCCCTGTGCCGGTTCTCCGCCCACATGCAGTTGGTTGATAGCCCGCGTCCCAGGACCGACATGGGATCCCTGGTGAAATAAAGATTGGGCATGGGGTCAAACAAGAGCAGTTTCTTGCGGTCCAGCAGGTCAAGGGAGGTTCCATTGTAACGGTACTCTTCCCGCCTGAGGCCTGCCATAACGATCCTGACCAGCTCCTGAATGTCCTCCATGGACTGCAGATACTCGAACAGGTGGGGCAGGGAGGGAAGAAAGACATGGGATTCCCTGAGAAAATCGTTGAGGAAGAGGCGGCGGGTTTCGGGATCAGCCAGGGTCTCAGAGAGCAGATCCGTGGTGTAGAAAATCTCGGTACCCGATTGTCTCAACAAGTCGACGAAAGCGTCGTGTTCTTTGCCTGCCGCCACGTAATCGGGCAGATCCTCAAAGAGGTAGTTCTTCATGGTGGGGGGTGTCAGGTTATCCAATTCGGGCCCCGGGCGGTGCACAATGACCCGCCTCAACTTGCCGATCTCTGAATAGATCTTCACCCCGGTTCGCTCTATCATCGTATCCTCCGGCCAAAATTGGACTGGAGGGGGATCAGGAGAAGTGCGGATTTCTGTCAAATTCCCCCTCAGACAGAAATCGCCAATACGTTGTCATTATAAACGTCCGCTTGGAGCAATGGCAACCGGGATCAAAGCAATCCGACGGGAGAAAAGACTTTTTCTGACAAATTTCTGAAAAATGTCATTGATCTGTAATTGACCAACAATAATCAGGTGACCGGTCAGGCGGTCCTGGGCTTCAGACTGAAGATCCGCGCCGTTCTTCGGCCTGCTGTCTGCGTTTCTCCAGCTGCTGTTCCACGATCATATCCTTGACCTTCATCAGCCGGGTCAGGTTGCCGCGCTCATTCTCATCCATCTTCATGGTGATGGAGCGGATGGTCTCCTCCAGTGAGGGGATCATGACGTATTCCAGCGAATTGACCCG
>JAAZFK010000222.1 GCA_012511735.1 Clostridiaceae bacterium
CGGGATGGTATCCGGCCTGACCTGGCCATGTTTACGGAAATTGAACAGATTGAGAATGAGGGCAAATCACTGATCAGGGTGACCGTACAACAAGGCACGAAACGCCCCTACTACCTGTCCGAGAGGGGACTCAGACCCTCCGGAGTCTACTTGAGAAGTGGGACATCTTCGGCTCCAGCTTCTGGAGATTCAATACGAAGGCTGATTAAAATGACTGACGGAGATTCATTTGAATCCAACCGGTCTTTGGATCAGGACCTGACCTTTCACTCCCTTGCCAAAGTATCGGAAAGTAGAAAACTCGAGCTATCCGAAATACAAATGGAAAACCTCGGGCTTATGACATCAGATCAGCTCTTCACCAATTTAGGCTTGCTGGTATCCGACCAATGTCGTCACACGATCAAATTTGCTGTTTTCCAGGGAGAGGATAAAGAAATCTTTAAGGACCGGAAAGAATTAATCGGATCTCTTTTCACCCAACTCGAAGACAGTTATCGATTGATCGACTTCTACAATAGTACAAAAGCAACTTTCCATGATCTGTTGAGGACAGATCGCCGGGACTTCCCTCAAGGTGCGATTCGGGAAGTTTTATTGAATGCCATCATTCACCGTGACTATACTTTCAGCGGCAGCACCCTGATCAATCTCTTTTCTGATCGATTCGAGATCATTTCGCTGGGAGGATTGGTGCCCGGACTGTCTTTGGAAGCGGCCATGATTGGCGCGTCGCAATCCCGAAATGAAAAATTGGCTGCCTTGTTCTATCGATTCAAGTTGGTGGAAGCCTTTGGGACAGGGATCAATAAAATCTTGAAAGCCTATGAAAAATCGGATTCACAGCCTCATTTCGAAAGTGTCGAAGGCGCCTTTAAGGTAACCTTGCCAAATATGAACCGACCTTCCGCCCCGCCTCAAGCAGCCGGTCTGGTGATCCAAGATACCCTTCAAATGATTGAGGAGGAGCGTTTCGCGCCTGTTCTCAATCTCTTTACCGGGCAACGGGAGATTACCCGCAGGGACGTCGAAAATTCCATGAACATCAAAACAACCCAGGCGATTAATACGCTCAAAGAGATGCTGGAGAAAGAATACCTGATCAAGGTCGGAGACGGAAGAAATACAAGGTACTTGAAAAACCCGGGCAAAGTCGTTTACAGGTTGAAGTAAAGGGATCAATGCGGCCGAGTCAATCTTTAATTTATGCTCTCCATGAGCTTCTTGAAGAAGGCCCATCCCTCATCACCGAGAAACAGGAAGGTATTCCCAGGGATGACCTCTTCGGCCGGCAAAAAGTTGCCATTGATATATAAGTTGTCCGGCCGCTCGTCAGGCACCCGAAGGGCCAGAAAAAGGGAAGCTTGATTCATCCGGTCGAAGAATTGCAACTCCAGGCGGTTGCTTGTGCCCATGACATCGACAGGATTCTTGACTTCGGCAATCTCCAGCGTCAGAAGGCGTTCAAACAAAGCCTCCAACTCCTCTCCCCTGAGCATTTTCTGGGTCGACTTGACAGGGACGTCGTCGTCATTGCGATAGAGGGTCAGGCGAAGGGATTCCACCTCTGCCTCCTGGTTCCAGGCTTTCAGCCAATCTCCGATCGTCTTCCGGTCATGGGGCGCCCTAAAGGCAAGGCGGAAGAGGCTTCCGTCCGCCATGCTGGGCAGGCTGGTATAGGCGGGCGTGGATGCATCGGCCTTGAAGCTCCAGCCGTCCGAACGCCTCTCAAAGACAAAGGTAAACTGGCCATCCGGCGTCTTCAGAACCAGCAGATCGTCTTCAATGACATACTTGCCAGAGGGCATGTAACTGATCGCGGCGTGAAGGTCCAGGAGGAAGTCACCGTTGTCAAAGAGCTGCAAACTTGCCCGGTCAATCGGATCCTGGCCCTCATAAAGGTAGGTGTGAGTTGGATTGCCCTCCTCGTATGGCCCGGTGGATTCCGCGATGTAGGCATCATAGGCCGAGCAATCAGCCACTTCCGTCTTCTTCATTTCTACAAGAAGGAACCATCCGTCCATGACCGAGTCGCCCGAGGCCTGAATATAGCGGATGGGCAGGTTCAGCTGCCCGCTTTTTGTGAAAGGCTCCAGCAGCTCAAAGCGATCCGCATTGGTACCTGCGGTCAGGTAGGCAATGAAGAGGGAGTGGTCGGAAAAGAAATCATCGGTATATTCTTGGGCCTGTCTTGAAAAGATGACTGAATCCGCGTCCTCCCTGTCGAAGTCTAAATAGGGTGACAGGTTCCGGTAGAAGGCATCGAAGTCTGAACGGCTTTCCAGCCTTACCAGGGGTATCAGATGGTCTACATTACCATACTGACTTTGACTGTCACGATTCTCAGCTCTTTCCACCATGGCCTGGTAGCCTGCTTCCGAATAGCCAACCTCCGAGGTAAAGGCCTGGTAATCCACTTGCTTGGCCTCTTCACCCCTGGGCAGAGGTTCCTGGCGCCCCTTGATGGTAAGCAGGCCGTCCTTAAGAACCAGCGGTCCGCTTTCCAGGATCTCCTCTTTCATCCAGGGGCGCATGGCCACGTGAAGGACATCCCCCTCCAGGAATAAGTCGTAGTCATGGAAACCTCTATGCCAGAGCAGGTAATGGACCCTGTTTTCGAAATCCACTACCACCACATGTGTGTCCATGATCCCTGAGCCAACACTGATGGTTGAACACAACTCAGGTTTGCCATCCCCTGTCAAATCGCAGAAGAAGGTGTTGTGGATAGGCATTCCCAATAGGACTGTCTCTGTCCCCCCTTCCGTGACAGCCTCCAACTCGTTGTGGGTCCATCGGAAGGTGACCCCCGGGAATTCGGCCAGGCGGGTCTCCAGGCTCTGCGGCCAGTCTGTCAGATCTTCCGCACCCAGGAAGTTGAACCATTCCACAGCCGGGGGAGCCGCGGGCACCGGCAGGGTCTCCGATTCACTTGGGTCGGAAGGAACAGTCGGGTC
>JAAZFK010000223.1 GCA_012511735.1 Clostridiaceae bacterium
AATTTGTGTCGACGACACCCATTCGGTTGTCTGTTTCCAGCTGGGCATCGATCAGGGTCAGGCTGGCGCCAGGCTCGATCGTGCCAAAGAGCGCGTAGATATTGTTCTTGTTCTGTGGCGCGTTGGACGTGGTCAGCTTGTAGCCTGCAAAGTCAAGGATGACCTTGCGGTTGACCTCGATGGATCCCAGCTCATAGCGGTCATAAAAGATATCCTCCTGCAGCCTGATGGTGGTGCCATCCCGGGCCTCTGCAAAAGCCTCCTTCAGCTCTGTCGCCGTGGTAACCGGGACAAGGTCCTGATCTGCCTTCGCCCCTGCCGCGGGCATGAGGCAGAAAAGACCCATGAACAGGATGATGGCCAGGCTCGTGCTGATTGCTCTCGCTTTTCCTAAACTTTCTTTTTTCATACGTATCCTCTTCTATTGATTTATAAATATGCCAAATCTCTCATATTTTTACATAGGTTGGTGTCAATCCCATGCCGGTTCCATTACCGTCCGGTGACACTTTCGGATCCTGAAGATCACTGCATCCGGGGAGCGACAATGATATACTTTGGCCTATGCAAGAGCGTGTTGAAAGGCAGTCACAGCGCTGGAAAGGAATCGGCGCCGCCTTCCTGAGCGGGCAGGCCGTTTCTGTTCTGGGATCGGGCCTGGTTCAGTTCGCCATCATCTGGTTTGTCACCATGCGGGCCAACTCAGGAACCGCCCTCATGATCATCACCCTGACCTCCTTCATCCCCCAGCTGGTTGTCGCCCCCTTTGCTGGTGTCTGGGCCGATCGCTACGACCGGCGCTGGCTGATCATCCTCTCCGACTCGGGCATCGCCCTGGTCACGCTGGCGACCGCCGTCCTCTTCTTCTTCGGCTACGACCATGTCTGGCTCATGTACATCGCGGCCGCTGTCCGCTCTTTGGGCGGGGGGATTCAAAGCCCTGCCATCAAGGCCTTCATCCCTCAGATCACGCCCCAAAAGGAGCTGGTCCGGATCAATGGCCTCTTCAGCACCATTGAAAACATCGTCCTCTTGCTTTCCCCCGTTCTGGGCGGCGCGCTGATCACGCTTTTCCCCGTCTGGATCGTCTTCATGGTGGATGTGGTGACGGCGGCCATGGCCGTTTCCATCATGCTGGGCCTGCCCGTGCCCCATCAGCAGACCGGACAAGTCACCCGGGCCTTTGGCAGAAAACCCAAGCTGAAACCCGGCATGTCCTGGGGCTTCCCCTCGCCGGAGGAACTGGAAAGGGCGGCAGAAGAAGAGGAAGAACCGGATCAGGGTCCCCTGCCTCACGAATCGGTGACCCGGCAATTCACCCGCGGTTTTGCCTATGTGCGGACCAACCTGGTCATCCGCAACCTCATGCTGATTTACGCCTGCTTCATGATTCTGCTGTCACCCATCGCCACCCTTTTTCCCCTCTATATCCGGCGCCATTTTGACGCCCAGGTCTGGCGGGTTTCGGCCGCCCAGACGGCTGTCTTCACCGGCATGGCGGTCGGAGGACTGGCGGTCTCCCTCAAAGGCCAGTTGAAAAGCAAGCTGGCCACCATCCGTCTGTCGGGATTCCTGGTGGCGGC
>JAAZFK010000224.1 GCA_012511735.1 Clostridiaceae bacterium
CTTTCGACAGGTTTGAATCGTGCAGGTGCCGCACAAGATGAGGACATTGAACGTCGTGTGCGATCAATGGAGCCAGATGATCATCCTCCCGCCTTTGAAACAGACCCGGGTCAATCAGAAATCAAGGCGGCGCAGCTTCATTTTGCCGAGATGTGGGACCAGGAAGAAGAAGTGGTTGATGACTCCTTTTTAGTGGAGCTGGAGAGGAAGATCGGGCAGAAGGTTTCGGATGAGAGAAGTGAAGAGACGGTGTTTGACGATAATAAGTCTCAAGCAGACACGACCAAGCCGACGGCGAGTTCGAAAAATACTTCAGCGAAAACAAGGTCTCCATCAAATCAGGCCATTCAGACGAGTCGGCCCGTCACGACGACCACAACTCACCGCGGAACAGACAAAAACACCTACTTGATCTATGTCTCCAAGAACGCTTACACCATCGCCATCCTGTGCAAGGATGACCAAGGCAGATACTCGAGACTGGTGAAGCAGTTTTCAACTGGAATCGGAAGGAGCTCGGCTCAAACCAGAACCGGCACCTTTGAGATCACGGGCAAAGAACGTTGGCACACCTGGCTGAACCGGACCTATTCGCCTTATCAGACGCGGTATTCGGGGGGTGTCTGGATCCATGGCCCCATCTACGAAGCCATGGATCCCAACCGCATGCTGCCGGGGTCTTATAATGAGATCGGCACCGCATGCTCTGCCGGTTGTCTGAGGACGACCTGCTCGGCGGCAGCCTGGATTTTTTACAATTGTCCGGTAGGAACGAAAGTGGTTGTTGCCAACGACTCAAAATTCAAGGCCAGCCGGCCGGAAAAGCTGCCCAATACCCAAACTTGGGATCCGACGGATCCTGGCGCAAACCCCGAAATACCGGTGACCGACTTCAGCCTCAACCGAACTTCCATCGAATTACAGGCAGGTCTTACGGCGAAACTAACGGTTGATAAAATCTACCCCAAAAATGCAAGCACCAAAACCTTCCTTTATGAGAGCAGCAATAAAAATGTCGTTCAGGTTGACAAGTCGGGTACGTTGACGGCAATCAGTTCGGGAACGGCTGAAATTGTCGTCAGGGCGGACGATCCCTACGGATTATCCCGCCGCTGCTCAATCAGGGTTACGCCTGCGCCTACGACAACTACAACCACAACAACAAGCAAGGCGACCGCAACAACCACGGCCAAGACCACCAGCAAGACAACGACCACAAGCACCAGCCAGGAGACGACTGCTTCAACATCTTCGACCACTGAGACTACTTCGGATACAGCGGAAACGACGGCGTCGACGGTGGCCGCGAGCTCCACGACCGAAGATCCGGGACAGAATCCTGGCGAGGGTGGGGACAATGGCGATGTGGGGGAGGGGATCGATGACTGAGGAGCGAAAGAAAGGTTATCGCCTGACTGGAATTCTGAAAATTCTAGGCGGTACGGGTTTGCTTTTGGTCCTGTTTCTGACCTTCGCATGTGGGCCTACCCATCCCGAGGTACCGGCCATCACGGCACCGGCTGGTTCAACGGCCGACCCTACTGCCACGCCCAGTCTTGCCGAAGAGACGACTCCCAGGCCTACAAAAGAACCGACCATAACGGAGACAGTGGGCATCATACGCAGAGCGTCTGACCTGCCTCGGGATGGGGACGGTCTGGTCACTTTGGATATCGATTTTGACCAGCCGATCATGCTCAGCGTGACCGGCCGTCATGTGAACCTGAGAGACGCGCCATCAGTGGATACGGGGAAGCGGATCACCGGGGTCACACTGGGTCAACAGATGATGGCCGACGGGGTGAAAGAAGGCTGGTTTCGGGTGACAGTTCTTCCGGGACAACAAGAGGGCTATCTTCGAAGTGATTTTGCGGATGATTTTGACCCCGCGCGTATTTACTATGCTCGCCTGCCCAGGGAAGAAAAGGTGATCCAGGAAGAAGATGGCAGCCAAACGGTTCTGGTGAATCATCTGGTCGACCTGAGGGAGTATGTCCCTGATATGGTCTTTCACCTTGTCTTCGCAACTCCGGACAATTACATGGACAGAACGCTCTACGCCCGGGATGTCTGCCTGCTTCAGAAAGGTACGGCGGAAAAGCTGGCCCGGGCCCAAGAGCGGTTCAAGGAAGATGGATACAGGATCAAGATCTACGATGGTTACCGACCCAGTTCGGTTTCCGGTGAGTTGTTCAAGTTGATTCCGGACCCGTCATATGTGTCTCCCGCGGGCAAGTCCTTTCACAATCGTGGCGTTTCAGTCGATATCACCTTGGTGGATGAGTCGGGGGAGGAATTGGAAATGCCTTCGGGGGTCATGGAACTCAATGAGAAAGCCCGTCGTAACCAAAAAGGCATGAGTGAGGAGGCCAGGCGCAACCTGGACTATCTGACAAAAATTATGAATCAAAGTGGCTTCCAGTCTGTCAGCAACGAATGGTGGCATTACACAGATTGGGACGCCAAGCGCTATATGGTATCGGACATCGATTTCACGACTGTAGATTTCATCGAACGTAAGCAGGATGACTGAAACAGGTGTTTGGAAAGTGGGAAGGTGAGGGGCGAGCGGTGAAAAAATGGAACCGGATGGGATGCGTGACGATTCTTCTGCTGGTTTGGTTGGGCCTGACTGCATGTGGCGCCAAGCAACCCGCGGCGCTGACTCTGGATAAAGACTTCGGTATTGAAGTTGGCGGCACCTGGTTTCCCATTTATCAGGACGTGGAACCGTTGCTCTTCACGCTTGGCGGCGATTACAAACTTTTCGCTGCGCCCAGCTGTCTGTTTGTCGGAGAAGATAAAGAATTCGAATACCGGGATTGTTCGGTCTTTACCAACCCGGTGGAGGAGATCGATCTCTGGTATTTGATCAAGCTCAAAACAGGGGCCTTTAAAACCGCCCGTGGGGTCGCAGTAGGGAGCTCGATGGATGAGCTGACCGCTGCATACGGCCAGGCTCACTATTGGGAAAGCGACGACCAGATGGCCTATTCCATCTCCGGCATCCAAGGTGATCTGGCCAGCCCCTGCCTTCTTTTTTCCATCGAAGACGAGACGATCCGGGAGATCGAGATCTACTACCCGACCAACATGAATTGAGGTGTCCGGCTATGCTTGATGTCCTGACACCGCCCTTTGACTTCCATAGGATCCTCAGCCACAAACGGGCTATGCGGAAACAACTGCTTGCCAGGCAGGATCTGCTCGAGAAACGGATCGCCATCGTCAGCGGTTCCACCATCGGGGAAATCAAGCCTCTTTTGGAACTTTTCCTACTGAACCAGGGGATCCGTCCGGTGTTTTATGAGGGGCTCTATGGTTCTTACTATGAAGATCTGACCTTTGGCAGTCCAGAGCTGGCCGCATTTGAACCGGATGTGATTGTCATCCACACCAGCTTTCGAAACTTGACTGACTTTCCCGTTCCCGGCATGGACGCCGGGGACCGGGAACGTTTGCTCGAGACCAGCTTCGAGCGATGGCAGTCTATGTGGGAGGCAGCCGCTGAC
>JAAZFK010000225.1 GCA_012511735.1 Clostridiaceae bacterium
CAGGGATTTCTTCTGCTCGATGAACCGGTCGCGGGACTTGACCCCATCGTTTCACACGAATTTTACCGCCTGATCAGGGAGCTCAACCGAAGCGGCGTGACCGTCATCATGGTCTCGCACGACATTCACTGTGTGACCCGGGATTCGACCCATGTCCTGCATTTGGGCTACGGGCATTCCTACCATGGGACAACCGGTCAGTACATGAGCAGTGAGCTGGTCGCTTCCTATCTGCCTGACCGGAACAGTGGGAGGGGCAGGCCATGATCGAATTTTTCAGCAGTTTTTTTTCTTTTTCCTTTCTCCTCCGCGCTCTGGTCGGGGGTTCGCTGGTGGCGCTTTGCGCTTCTCTCCTGGGTACCAGCCTGGTGCTGACCCGCTACGCCATGATCGGTGACGGCCTGTCGCATGTCGCGTTCGGGGCGCTGGCAGTCGCCATGGCCTTATCGGCGTCTCCTTTGGCTGTATCGCTTCCATTGGTCATGGCCGCCGCCTTCCTGCTTTTGCGCTTGAGCAGCAGTGGCCGGGTCCGGGGAGACGCGGCCATTGCCATGCTTTCATCTGTCAGCATGGCGATTGGCGTGGTGGTCATCTCTCTGACAAGCGGAATGAACACGGATCTCTATGGCTTCATGTTCGGGAGCATCCTGTCCATGACGCGCGGTGATCTGGTGATGGCAGCGGTTCTCGCGCTGGTTGTGGGTGGCCTTTTTGTCTTCTCTTACAACAATCTTTTTGCTGTAACCTTCGACGAGAATTTCGCCAAGGCCTCAGGCATCCGGGCCGGACTCTGGAATGGTTTGCTGGCGATTCTGGCTTCTGTCACCATTGTTCTGGGTATGCGGATGATGGGCGCTATCCTGATTTCCAGCCTGATTATTTTCCCGCCCCTGTCCGCCATGCGGCTCAGCGGCAGCTTCAAGGGTGTGACCCTGCTCTCGGCGGGATCATCTCTTCTCTGCTTTGTGACGGGACTCTTTTTATCTTACGGGCTGGATCTTCCCTCAGGTCCGGTCATTGTGCTGGTCAACGCGTCCTGCTTTTTGATTTTCTCGCTCATCCGTTATTTCCGCGCAGGACCAGGTCGCCGATCACCTCTGAAGCGATAAAGAAACCGGCGACAGGAGGGACAAAAGGGGTGCTCCCGACGGCGCGAACCTCGCCGCCGGGTTTGACGGGAGCTTCCTGTGAGCAGACTACCTTGACCTTGTCCAGGGGATAGCCCCTGAGGCGCTGGCGGACACGGCGGGCCAGTGGATCTCCTTGCGTGCCGGCAAGGTTAGTCACACAAAGGCGCAGGGGGTCCAGCCGGTTGCCGGTTCCCATGGATGAGATGACGGGAATATCACGGTCGAGCGCGGTGGCAATCAGATCCGCCTTGGCGGCGAGCGAGTCGATGGCGTCGATCAGATAGTCGATGGCCGGGCAGCGGTCCAGGAGGTCTCCCACCCGTCCGGCTTCGAGCCTTTCCTTGAAGCAGATCAAATCAATGGCAGGGTCAATGTCCAGGACACGATTTGTGGCGGCATCGCATTTGGACTG